>JAZGIX010000054.1:0-4392 GCA_036482315.1 Acidimicrobiia bacterium
GGGACCGGTGCGTTCGATGGGAATCTGAGTTCGGCGTTTGCGCCGAAGACGTCGCGCGGATTCGGATCGACCCCACGAGGGTTCGGCGGGTAGGCGACTAGCAAGAGGAACTACTCCCCCCTCGAGGGGAGTCAACGACCGTAGGTCGTTGGAGGGGGGGACCTCCGACCCTTAAGCCTTACTGTTCAGCCGCCGAACCCCCGAGGGGTTGTCCCAAACCCTCCGCGCGACTTCTTCGGCGCAAACGCAGAACTCAGATTCCCATCGAACGCACCGGTACCCATCCCGGTGGCATGCCGGTAGAGGGCCGTCTGGAAGATTCCATTGAGGGCGGTCAACACCAGCACGGCTAACAGGATCCAGGCCACTCCGATGGCAATTGCCACGACGGCGGCCGATCCACCTGCGTTGAAGCCGAGAGCGATGATCGCGATCGCAGGAAGGGCTGCCAGAAGTCCCAGGAGCCCGAAGCCGACCTGCGCGGCCATGTTCTCTCCCCAGGTGCGCTTGAACAGCGCTCCGGAGCGCTTGATCGCGTCGAACACCCCGATGTCTTCGATGACGAGGACCGGAACGATGAGGAAGGTCACCAGCGACCAGGCCAGTCCGACGAGCCCGATCACGATACGTCCCAGCATTCCGGCTCTCTCCTCGAGGCTGCGGAGGATCACCGAAACCGTTGCCGAGACGATCGCCCAGGGAAGGATCCGGTGGACCTTGCCCAACGCTCCCCGGATGGCGCTGCCGACCGTGGGATCTCCGCCATCCATCCGCTCATTGGCAGCATGGACGAGAGCTGCGTTGAAGAAGATCGTGATGAAGGCGAGCGTGACATAGGCGACTGCGATGATCACGTAGTCGGTGCCGCCGAGTTCGCAGGCGCTCTTGGGTCCGATCGTCTCGGTGCAGCTGCTGACGATCGGCCACAGGAACGAAACGGCGACGGCAACCGTTGCGATCAGTGACAGAACAGGAAGGAGCACCAGTTCCTTGTCGGCTTTGAGGACTCGCCAGGAAGATCCGGCGAGTTCGAGTGTTCGGCTTATACGTCCCATGCGAAGCAGTGTAAGAGGTCGGGACGGCGGACGCCGGTGCGTCTTATTCTTCCCCCCTTGTGGGGGAAGTCCGTGAGGAGCGAAGCGACGAGGGGGATGGGGGGTTCCCCAGTTCGAACAGCCGGGGCAGCAGCAAACGTCGCCCTTCGAGACCAGCGACGTACCAACAGGCCACGACCGGCTTCGATCGAGCCCTTAGATTGCCGATCGGCGCATCGGGGTTACGATCCTGCAGGCTGTCGACCGCAACACCCAGCTATTTGATCCGCCAACTACGAGGCTCATGAACGACACACCCACGATCGAGGCTACGAGGCAGCGCGGCGCACGCTGGCCGTATGGTCTCGCGATCGGGTTCCTGGCCATCGGGCTGCTCGTGCTTCTGTTTTGGCCGGTCAAACTCCCGTACTTCGCCATGTCACCGGGGCCGGTCGAAGCCGTCACCGACCTGGTGTCTGCAACCGATGTCGAGACGTTCGAATCGGATGGCGAGTTCTTCCTGCTCACGGTGAGCTTGCGGGAGGTGAATGCCTTCGAGTGGTTCGAGGCCCAGTTCCTCGATAGTCGGGTCGATCTCGTGGGCCGCGAGGTGATCCGGCCATCCGGTGTGAGCCAGGAGGAGGTGACGCGCTCGAACCTTGAGGCAATGGACGAGTCCATCGACACCGCGATCTTCGTCGCGCTGGGACGACTCGGCTATGACGTCGGTTTCGTCGGTGAGGGTGTCGAGGTCATTCAGGTCGTAGAAGGAGCCCCGGCCGATGGAGCGCTCGAGGTGGGGGATCGTTTTACGATCGTTGCCGGAGTGGAGATCCAAACCTCGGACCAGGCGGCCGAGCTGATTCGTTCCTTCGGGATCGGTGACACCATCACCATGACCGGGATCCGATCCGATGAGCCGTTCGAGATTGCAATCACTCTGGGCCCCCACCCCGATATCGAGGGGGCACCGATGGTGGGCGTCGTGTTCGACACGGTGAACCTCAGCCTCGATCTACCGGTGGATGTCAATGTGGACTCGCGCAACATCGGCGGACCTTCGGCCGGCATGACCTACGCCCTGAGCGTGATCGACCTGCTCACACCGGATGACCTGACCAAAGGACATGTGATTGCCGGCACCGGGACCATCAGGTTCGACGAGACGGTGGGGCCTATTGGAGGTGTCCGCCAGAAGGTGTTCGCGGCCCGTGGCATTGGGGCCGACGTCGTGTTCGTGCCGACGGCGAATTTCGAAGATGCCCTCACTGCGGCCGGAGACGGCATCGAGATTGTCCCTGTCGCCACCCTGCAGGATGCGCTCGACTTCCTTGCCGCTCTCGAACCGGCATCGCTGGTGGCTGCGTCGGGCTGAGATTTGCACCGTTCAGACCTGTCTGACGGGTACCCTCGGTCCATGGCCGACGATGAAATCGGTCCCGATTACCTGACTGCGCGGGGCGTACCTTCTTCTCGGCGCGGTTACGACAAACGGGTCATTGATGCCTTGCACTCCGAGGCGCGGGACCGCTGGCAGATCCTTCTAGACAAATACGAGGAATTGAGAGCGACCGTCGAAGCTTCCGGCGGGCTCGAATTCCTTGGTCGTGAATTGGGGGCGGTCGGTCTCGAAGTCGGCGAGATCCTGTCATCTGCTCAGCAGGCCGCCGAGGGTATGCGCACCAGGTCTCAGGAAGAAGCCGAGCGCATCGGAGAGGAATCGACCGCGGCCGCCACCGGGGCAGTCGCCGAGGCCGAAAGTCAGGCCTTCGATCTTCGCCGCGATGCCTGGGAGACCGGTATGGATGTCCTCGACGCCGCACTGGTCGAAGTGGAACGGATCATCAGCGCCGGCAAGGATGATGCTCTTCTGATCCGCGCCCAGGCCGAGAAGGATTCCCATCGTCACATTGCCGGCTCCGAGCGGGAAGCAAGCGACCTCATCCGGCAGGCGCGGTACGAGGCCGATCGGCAGCTCAACCAGGCTCGCGAAGTGGCGCAGCAGATGATCGATCGGGCGATCGGCCCGGAACACGCCGAGGCTTCCGTGGAGCCGATTCCTCCCGATCTCACCGATGCTCGCCGGGAGGAACTGCTCGAGGAGATTGAGCGGCTCCGGCTGCAGCGCTCGATCGAGTCGGTGAAGGTCTTCGGCAACGAGCCCCAAGCGCAGCCCGCCCATGTCGAGCCGGCCGATGAAGGCTTCGAGCCCGATGGCATAGATCTGAGCGACGTGTTGGCCGCCGAGGTACAGGAGATGAGGTCGGATCCGGAGACGATTCCGATCCGGGTCGACCCCCCGGCACAGGTGTTCGGGACCGAGGACGACGTCGGCACCCTGTTCGAAGCGCTTCGCACGACGGGAGAGGTCGAGACGATCGTCGTGGGGGAGCAGCTTCCAACCGACCCTTTTGAGCTGAGAGACAAACTGCTGCTGCCAATCATCAACACAGGAGTGCGTGATGCCAAGCGGAGCATTGTCGACATGCAGAACATCGCACTCGACGGGCTGCGGGGTTCGGGCTGGGAACCCCATCCTCCCGAAATTGGCCGCGAACTCGGGGTCGTTCTCGAATCGGCGATCCAGAAAGCAGGGTCGGCCGGTGCGACCGCCGCCGGCCCGCTTGCTGGTCTGTTCGGGTCGCTCTCCGAACCTGGAGATCGTGCCGGTCGGCTGGTGATCTCGATGTCGGCCGCGCTGACCGGCCAGTTGGCGGCGTCGCTGGAAGATGTTCGTGGGCCCGAGATGGCCGCCGAAGCCGTGGGACGGGTGTTTCGTACGTGGCGCAACGACGCCACCGAACGGTGGGTGAGGTCGATCGCGACTGCGGCCTACCACGACAGTCTCCTGGCAGCCTTTCGTTCTGGCGGGATAGACAAGGTGACGGCACTGTCGAATCTTGCTGTGTGCGAGAACTGTGCCGGTCCCGACGCCCGTTCCTGGCGTCCGGGGCGGGAGCCGCCAAACGGGATGGCAGTGCCACCGGCCAACCTGGCGTGCACCTGCACGATCACCCCGGCGGAGTGAGGAATTAGCCAGTAGGCAGTAGCCAGTAGCCAGTAGCCAGTAGTCATTCTGTGCTGGATACTCGACCGCACGACGACCGGCGGGAGCGAAGCGCGTCGACTCCCTGAAGACGTCCGACGCCTGGTACTGGATACTCGAAGCCGACTCGGCGCGACCCTCGGAAATGCGTCCTCTACCTCACTCGGCATCAGGCCGGGTACTGGCCGTCGGGGAAGGTGCGCACGCCCCGTAGTATGTGCGCTTCATGATTGAGCGTGAACCCACTCCCATCCCGATCCGTTCCTTCTCGCGTGGCCGGCGGCTGCTCATTGGGGCCGGTGTTGCGCTGTT
>JAZGIX010000055.1:0-2441 GCA_036482315.1 Acidimicrobiia bacterium
GGGGCGGGACCCTGTCGGTACGCGTGCCGTCGACGTGATCATCGACACGATCATGGGATCCCCCGGAGAGATCACCCTGGTCACGCTCGGACCGCTGACGAATATTGCGATCGCACTGCTGCGGGAACCCGGAATCGCCGGCGCCGTCGAGCATTGCTACGTGATGGGAGGCGCCGGCTCCGGTCCGGGCAACGTGACCCAGCTGGCTGAGTTCAATTTCTGGGCTGATCCGGAGGCTGCACGGCTGGTGATCCGATCCGGGATGCCGCTCACTCACGTCGGGTGGGACATCTCCGTCACCTCGGCCACCTTCGACCCGGCGGCGGCAGCAGACCTGCGCGCCTGTGGCCCGCTGGGCGAGTTCAGCGTCGACATCCAGGCGGTTCTCGACGTCTACGCCAAGGAGGTCTCCGGAATCGCCGGCTTCGATCTGCCGGATCCGATGGCGATGGCCGTTGCCATCGACCCGTCGATCGCAACTTCGGAACGCGTTCATGTAGCGGTACTGATCGGCGACGACGTAGGTCGCGGCAAGGACGTCATCGACTGGCACCAGGTCACCGGCCTGGAACCCAACGTGAATGTGGTTACACATGTGCCGCGAAATGTCTTCGTCGGCATGTTGCACCGACTGGTGACCGGGTAGCCGGCGCGCTCCGGCCGGTGACGAATGGCCGACTTCGCGAAATCTCCCTACCCCGCCGCCTTGACCTTCGTGCGGCGGGTGCGGTAGAACAGGTACCCGGCCAACTTCCCCCGGGTCGGAACCCGCACTTCCCCCCGATCCGGGCCGTGCTTGACGGCACTACATGCGTGTAATTACACTGATGTGTCCGACCGCAACCGGTTGTGGTTCTTAAGACCGAAAACCACAAGATGTAGTGGCTGTGGATAACTCCACTACCACCAGTTGCGGGAGGTTGGAGAGGGAACTGGAAACGCCGCGATGGCGGCAACGGGTGCGACGGCCGGTCCCGGGCACCCGCCGGATGGGAGGACCACATGGGCGCCAATGGGCTGACAATCAACCGCTTCTTCACCAAGCCCGGAGAGGAGCCTCTCGACTCGGTCGAGTGGATCACGAAGGATTCGCGAATCACCAACCCCGACGGTTCGATTGTTTTTGAGATGAAGGATGCCGAGGTCCCGATCGGCTGGTCCCAGGTGGCGGCCGACATCATGGTCTCCAAGTATTTCCGCAAGGCCGGCGTCCCCCAGGTCGATTCGACCGGATCTCAGATCCTCGACGATGAGGGTGCCGCGGTGCTCGGACCGGAACAGAGTGCCCGCCAGGTGATCACCCGACTCGCCTCAACGTGGCGGATGTGGGGCGAGCGCTACCACTACTTCGCATCCGAGGACGACGGCCAAGCCTTCGAGGATGAAGTCACCTTCATGCTCGTCAACCAGATGGCCGCCCCCAACAGCCCCCAGTGGTTCAACACGGGCCTCAACCACAAATATGGCCTCACCGGTCCGTCGCAAGGTTTCTGGTTCGTGGACCCGGACAGTGGCGACCTCCTCCCCTCCCCCGACTCCTACACCCGCCCGGCACCCCATGCCTGTTTCATCCAGTCGGTCAACGACGACCTCGTAAACGAGGGCGGCATCATGGATCTCTGGACCCGGGAAGCCCGCCTGTTCAAATTCGGTTCCGGCACCGGGACCAACTTCTCCAACCTGCGCGGTGAAGGCGAGCCTCTGTCCGGTGGTGGGAGGTCCTCGGGGATGATGTCGTTCCTGAAGATCGGCGACCGGGCCGCCGGTGCCATCAAGTCCGGTGGCACCACCCGCCGGGCCGCCAAGATGGTCATCCTCAACGTCGATCACCCCGACATCGAAGAGTTCATCGGCTGGAAGAAGGTCGAAGAGGACAAGGTGCGCGCTCTCATCGCAGCCGGCTATCCATCGGATTTCAACGGCGAGGCATATCAAACCGTCTCCGGCCAGAACTCCAACAACTCGGTCCGGGTCAGTGAGGCGTTCCTCCACGCGGTCGAAAACGACGAGGACTGGCAACTCACAAGTCGCACCACGTCAGAGGTCATGAAGACGGTCAAGGCACGCGACCTGTGGCGTCAGATCGCCGACGCGGCATGGGCCTGCGCCGATCCGGGAATGCAGTACGACACCACCATCAACCAGTGGCATACCAGTCCGGCCGGTGGACGGATCAACGCTTCTAATCCATGTAGTGAGTACATGTTTCTCGACAACACCGCCTGCAACCTGGCAAGCCTCAACCTGGTGAAGTTCTACGAGGACGACGCCCAGACCTTCGACATCGAGGCCTACAAGCACGCGATTCGGCTGTGGACCATCGTTCTCGAGGTTTCGGTGGCGATGGCGCAGTTCCCTTCCGAAGAGATCGCCCAGCGATCCTTCGACTATCGAACGCTCGGGCTCGGATACGCCAACCTCGGCTCGCTACTGATGCGCTG
>JAZGIX010000056.1:0-2027 GCA_036482315.1 Acidimicrobiia bacterium
AGCGGGAGTTCTGAGAACGTAAGCGGAGCGAGGAAAGGGGGAATGGGGGAGATCAGCCGCTCCGTCCCTGACGTTCGTTGTCCGTTCCAAACCGAGTCGCCGGTAAAGCGAATCGGACGTGGCTTCTCTTCTCGTCCGATAGCCCTGGTCGAGATTCCCGATTCCCGAAAGAGTCGGGCATCGGGCATCGGGCATCGGGCATCGCCCTCTGGGCCGCTTGACGCACCGCCACCTGATGCCCCATACTCCCGTATCCACATGACCATCATCCGTCACACAACCATCATTATTTCGTAGGGGTCGGCGCAACGCGCCCGACCCCTCTTCAAGACCTCCGCTCCGGCGGAGGTCTTTCAATTATCGAGGAGTCACATGTCTGAGAGAGTGGAGATCTACGACACGACCCTGCGAGACGGCACGCAGAGCGAAGGACTGTCGCCAACCGTTGGCGACAAGCTGCGCGTCGCTGCCTTGCTCGACCGGCTCGGCGTGGACTACATCGAAGGTGGCTGGCCGGGGGCCAACCCCAAGGATGACGAGTTCTTCGACCGAGCCAAGACAGAGCTCGAACTGAGCACCTCGACGCTGGTTGCCTTCGGATCGACCCGCCGGCCCGGACAGCAAACAGAGCGAGATGAGGGACTCGCCCGGTTGCTCAACGCCGACACCGAAGTCGTGTGCATCGTTGGTAAGTCGTGGGATCGGCACGTGCTCCATGCCCTGAACACGTCGCTCGAGGAGGGCGTGGCGATGGTGGCCGAGTCGATCGAATATCTCTGCTCACAAGGACGGAGGGTCTTCTTCGACGCCGAGCATCTTTTCGACGGGTACAGAGATAACCCCGAGTTCGCACTCTTGGTTCTCACTGCGGCTGCGACCGCCGGTGCCGAGCGGGTGGTCTTGTGCGATACCAACGGCGGAACTCTCCCCCGTCAAGTGGCGAGCGTGGTGAACGAAGTGAAGGACAGCATCGACATCCCACTGGGGGTCCACTTTCACGACGATGGGGCGTGCGCCGTCGCCAACTCATTGGCGGCGGTCGACGCCGGTGCACTCCAGGTCCAGGGATGCATGAATGGGTACGGCGAGCGGACCGGCAACGCCGACCTGTGCTCGGTCATACCCAACCTCGTCCTGAAAATGGGCCGCCGCGCCCTCGCCGGCGACGGTATCGATAATCTCCACTCGATCGCCCACGAGATCGCCGAAGTCATGAACTCCCCGATCGAACCCCGACGCCCCTACGTCGGGACTTCAGCCTTCGCCCACAAGGCGGGGCTCCACACGTCGGGTCTCGCAAGGCTGGAAGGCGCATACGAGCACATCGACCCCGCGCTGGTCGGCAACACGGCCAAGCAACTGTTCAGCGAACTGATGGGGCGGGCAACGTTGCTTCAGGCCGCTGCGAGCCGGGGTTGGGACCTGGACCAGGAACTGGCTCAGACCATCGTCGACCAGGTCAAGGAGTTGGAGCACCTCGGCTACCAGTTCGAGGCCGCCGATGGGTCCTTCGAGCTGCTGGTGAGACGGGCGATGGGCACAGCCGGAAACCACTTCGGCCTCAGATCGTTGTTGGTCACGATCAACGCCGACGGCCGGCGCCGCGCCTCTGCAACGGCGACGTTGCGGTTGGAGGTCGACGGGAAGGACGTCGAACTCGCCCGGGCCGGTGATGGTCCGGTTCACGCCATGGATGAGGTGCTCAGAGCCGCGCTCGGTCCCCACTACCCGGAGGTCGAATCGTTCCATCTCACCGATTACAAGGTGCGGGACCTCGATTCCTCGGACGGCACCGCCGCCAGGGTCCGAGTGCTGATCGAGACCTCAGATGGTGAATCCACCTGGGGCACCATTGGAGTCCATCAGAACATCATCGAAGCGTCCTGGGAGGCGCTCAGCGACGGGATAAGAGTGGGGTTGCTGAGGGCAACCAGTAGCCAGTAGCCAGTAGCCAGTAACCAGTAACCAGTAACCAGTAACCAGTAACCAGTAACCAGTAACCAGTAACCAGTCAGAATGCTGGGTAA
>JAZGIX010000057.1:0-4229 GCA_036482315.1 Acidimicrobiia bacterium
GTCGGCCTGATAACCGTCACCCACTTCGGACCGATCATGCTCATCGGGCTGTGGGGAGGCGTCATCGCCGACCGGGTCGACAAGCGCAAGATCATGCTGATAACTCAACCCCTCCTCGGGTTGATCGCAGGCGGCCTTGCAGTGTTCAGTGCCACCGGGGGAGTGACTCCAGGAGTCCTCTACGGGTTCTCGGCCATGACCGGCTTGGTGCTGGCACTCGACAATCCGACCCGACGCGCCTTCGTGCGCGAGATGGTCGACCTCGAGGATGTCCCCAACGCGGTGAGTCTGGTGTCGATGCTGATCACTTCGGCCCGGATCATCGGTCCTGCTATTTCGGGCATCCTGCTGGCCACCAGCGGCGCGACCGTGGTGTTCACCACCAACGGAATCTCGTACTTCGCCGTGCTCGTCGCCCTGTTGATGATGCGAACTTCCGAGCTGTATCGGGTGCCGCCGGTCCCCAAGGGGAAGGGCCAGCTCGCCGAAGGCCTTCGCTATGCCTGGAACAACCCGGGGGTGCGGCTCCCGATCGTGATGATGGCCTGGATCGGCACGCTCGCCTTCAACTTCTCTGTACTGCTCGTCCTCTTCGCCGAACAGACCTTCCATGCCGGTTCCGATGGGTTCGGCACTCTGATCTCGCTGTCGGCGGTTGGCTCCATGGCCGGGGCACTTTTCCTCGCCACCCGCAAGAAGATCACCAGTCGGTTCTTGGTGGGCATTGCCGTCGGATTCGGTGTCGTGACCATCGTCTCGACGACGGCTCCTACGTTGTTGTGGATGGCACTCCTGCTGGTGCCGGTGGGCGCATTTGGCGTTGCGTTCATCGCCGCCACCCAGGGAGCCACCCAGGCCGCGGCCGTCCAGCACATGCAGGGGAGAGTTATGGCGCTGTTTGCCGTGGTGTTCCTGGGGAGCACCCCGATTGGCGGCATGTTTGCCGGGATCCAGGCTGAGTTGATGGGACCGCGACTCGCTTTTGCCACCGGTGGAGTGGTGTCGATTCTCACCGGGTTGTGGGCCTGGCGGGTGACGGCCCGGGCCGGATCCGGCCGCGAGCCGGTGCCCGCTTCCGAGCATCAAGGCGAGTAAGCCAACCGTTGGCCAGGCCGCCAAGGACAAGAACTTCCCCCCACCAACGGCCTGCGGCCGTTGACTCCCCCCAAAGGGGAGAGTGGTCTTCTGACTGGAGACTGAGGACTGGAGACTTATTCCGCTATCTCGACCCGGTTGTAGAGGAAGCACTGGCAGGTCGAACCGGGCTGGGTGATGAAGTCGACTCGGTCTTGGCACGTGTCCGACACCAGGAGAATCCTGCGTCCACCGCCACGAGCATTCTCTCTCGCATACCGCCCCTCGGCCCCTGCGCATCCGGCGCCGAAGTCGAAGTCGGTGAAGATGAATTCGTCCTCTTCGTTGTCGTAATCCCAGCGCCCCGTGATATCAAGGTTGTCGATGCTGGTCCCGGCACGTATGACACCGTTGGACTGGAAGTCGAGGAACCCGTTGAATGCAGTCGGCTGGCGGAACAGGCCGGCCCAGGGAATCAGGCTGGGATCGGCGTCGGCCGGTGGCTCGGTCGTCGTGGTTGTCGTTGCCTCGACGCGGGTGGTAGTTGTGGTCGACGTCTCGTCGGTGGCTTCCGAGGTAGTGGTCGTCTCTTCCGGCTCTGTAGTAGTCGTGGTGGTCGTCGCTTCTGACGTGGTGGAGGACGGACTCGTCGTCGGGACCAGCGTTGTGGTGGTCGTTGTGCTGGACGACGTCGTCGTCGCTGCGGTCGTGTCCGCCGACCCCGAGTCGGAGCACGCAGCAGTGACGAGCAGCAGGGCGGTGAGTGCGATGGTGGGCGAGGTTCTCATTTGCGGGCGACAGGGTAGAACAGGAACACAGCTTCCTGACCGCCTGGCGATCAGCCGAGGGCGGTTCGGAACGCCTCGGTCACCCTCGCGTTGAATCCTACGAGCAGCACCTCGTCGAGCGTCTCCGGGTTCTGCTCACACCAAGCTTCCGTCGCGGCGACGATCACCCTTGTCGCCTCCTCGAGCGGATAGCCGTAGATGCCCGCCGAGATTGCCGGGATCGCCAAGCTCCGGCACGATTGCTCGGATGCGGCCTCGAGTGCCGCAGACACTGCCGCGTGGAGCATCGCTGCGTTGTCCTGTCCGTCTTTGAACCTCGGCCCGGCGACGTGGATGACGATCCGGGCCGGCATGGCTCCCGCCGGGGTGACCGCTGCCGTGCCGGGTGTGAGTGGCCCGTGCTCCGCGGTCCAATCGTCGGATGTGTCCTGGATGATCGGCCCGCCGGCCCGAGAAATTGCCAGAGCTACGCCGCCACCATGTTGCAGGTGGGTGTTGGCGGCGTTGACGATTGCATCCACGTCGAGGGTTGTGATGTCGCCTTGGAGTGCGATGATCCGGGTCACCGGTCGAGTATCGCGTCTATCGTCGATGGGCGAAAAAGGCGAGTGGCCCTGGACCGCGCCGGAATCGTCGTTCACGCTGGACCTCATGGCTGGTTCATTGGGACGAACCGCCCCGCGGTTCGCAAGAGTCACGAAGCGACGGCCCTTGTCCGCCCGCAACGGACTCAAGGTCGCTGCGGTCATCACCGGACTCCACGGCGGCGTCCTGATCGGCTCGCCCGCCTTGGGCCTGGCGTTGTTCGACGCCCCCAGAACCGGAGAAGCGGCCTATTGGCTGCGACCCGCCGGAGTGCTATTCGCGGTGCTGACCATCGTCTTCTGGGCCGCGGCGAACTGGCCTTCGTCGATGATGCAGCGGCCCGTGCTCTGGTCGGCCGCCATCGTTTGCGTGGTGCTGGGCGTGATGGGTTTGCTGGCGGTCATCGACGGAACGATGAACTCCTTGTTCGGACCGGTCGTGGGCGTGGAGTTGGCGTTGACGATCTGGCTGGGGTGGTTGCTGGCGGCCGACGGCATCTGAGAGGCCCCGGTGGTGAGGGGTGCCCTGGGCGATGTTCGAGGTGGGCTACCGTCTGGCCCGTCGCACGACGGAAGCATCATGACCGCCAAGATGGCACTCAGGTTCACCGCCCTCATGACCGGGATTCACGCTGCAATCCTCATCGTCAGCCCCAATTGGATGCTTTCGCTGTTCGACGCTCCAGGTGGGGACGACGTCGGCTACTGGCTGCGTCGTTACGGAGTTGTGTTTGCTGCGATCACGGTCGTGTTCTGGTTCGCGGCCGACTTCCCCTCGTCGATTATGCAGCGTCCGATCATGTGGGGTGCCGCCTTGCTGGCCGTGGCCATGGCGACGCTGAGTGTGATCGGAATCGTCGACGAACGGGTCAACGCCGCTTTCTGGACGGTCGCCGGCTACGAGTTCTTTCTAGCGATCTGGTTCGGCTGGCTCTTATCGACAGAACGAGTCTGAATGCGCAGCCGCCGGGACTGATCGCGGTGCGCCGCTTACGGTTGATCGATAGAGTCGACCATCTGCCGATCCATGTGAGGGGGCTCTCATGAAGATGAGACCGTTGTTGATCGCCGTCACCCTGTTGCTGGTTGCTGCCGCATGTGGTGATGGCACCGGAGGAACCGGTGCCGCATCGGACCCGTTCGGGATCGACCAGGATTCGACTTCCAGTTCGACCAGTGGTTCCACGTCTGGCTCGACCTCCAGCTCGACTACCAGTACGACCACGACAACGACCACCACGATGGCGACCACCACCACCCAGGCCGGTGACCACGTCGTGTACGAGGATCCGGCGGGCGACTGCCTCTCCGGCGCGACCAACGAACCGGCCCCTTCTTGCATGCCGGTGCCGACCGACATCTTGAAGGTGGAGCTCACCAGGGCGAGTCCGCTCACGATCGTGATCGAGATCGCCCCACCGGGCCTCCCCGAGCTCGGCGAGTCGTACCAGTTCACGCTCGGGTTGGACCTCGACATGGATCCGACCACCGGGATCACCGACTTCTGGCCGGAATTCCACGGCATCGGCCCCGACCTCGAGACCGACTATTTCGGGAGCAGCACCAGCGACGAGTTCTTCGTGCAGGCGTACTCCATCGAAGGTCAGAACGGTTTCGTGCTGCTCGATCCGCCACCGGTGGAGTGGACCTGGCTGGACGACACCCACATGCAGGCGGTGTTCGAGATGGAGGCCGTGGGCGACGGATCCTTCGGGATCGCCGGCGATCTCTTCACCGGCACCTATTACGACCACTTCGTCGATCACGGCTACCTGGAGTTCCC
>JAZGIX010000058.1:0-7300 GCA_036482315.1 Acidimicrobiia bacterium
CTGAGCCTTGGCCCGCGCCGCCGCCGACCGCCGCACCATGCTCTCGGGCATACCCATCTTTTCGACCGCCGCCGCCATGATCGATGCTTCATCAACCGCGGCTGCCGGAGTTACGGGGGCGGGGGCCGCAGGAGCAGCCGCCGGCTCAGGAGCAGCCGCGGGCGCGGGAGCGGCCGCCGGAGCGGCCGCCGACGCATCAACACCCGCCCACTCCATCAACACCCCGTCGACATCCACCCCGAGAGCCTTGGCCCGCGCCGCCGCCGACCGCCGCACCATGCTCTCGGGCATACCCATCTTCTCGGCCGCCGCCGCCACGATCGACGCCTCATCCATGGCCACCGGCGCCGCGGACGGAGCCACGGGCGCGACAGGCGCCTCGGGTGCGGCCGGGGTCTCGGCAGGTGTGTCCGGTGTCTCCGCGGCCGGAGCGGCAGCGGCGATGTCGCCACCGCCCGACCAGGCGCGCAGCACGTCTTCTACCGCCACTCCTTGCGCCTTGGCCCGAGCCTCTGCCGACCGCTCGACCATCTCGGCCGGCACATTCATCGCTTCGGCTGCTGCTGCGAGAAGCTCTCCCACGGCTACTCCAGTCCCGCAACGTAGGCGGCGAGGGCGGTCAGTTCAGGATCTGTGAGGTGACCATATGAAGGCATCGTCGACCACGGCCGCTCGATTCGAGGGTCCGACAGGTGCGACCGAATCCAAGATGGGTCATCGGTCGGCGCCCTGCTCCCGGCGTGAGTGAGGTCAGGTCCGATCCTGGCTACCCCGAGAATTCCCGCCGGATCGTGGGCATAGTCACCGCTGAGGGAAACGGGTCCGAGACCCACGTCGGTGACGATCGCACGGACCTGCTGGGTGTGGCAGTACCAGCAGCCCTCGGCGACATAGATGTCGCGCCCGGCGAACTCGACGGAGTCCTCGGCAAGATCGTGACTCGAGTCGGCCAAGAGCGTCGGTTCACGATCGGCATCGATCGCCGGGAACACAAACACCGCCAGCACTGTGAGAGCGAAGATGGCCGCGGCGCCGCGCCGCACCACCGATGGCCGCTCATCGTCGGGCCAGTCGAATCGTTCGGCAGGCGAGTCCGACGAATCTTCGGCTCCAACGGATCGCAACACCGCACCAACGACGAACACGATGATGCCGACGGCAGCCGCGACCAGGCCGATCGCGGTGAGTGCATCGGTTCCCTGCAATGGAGCCACGGTGTTGAAGAAGTCGTCACCGAAGTTCTCGTAGGCACTCGACTCGACTCCCGCCAACCAGGTGTACCCCTGTTGGAGGCCGGCGATCCATCGGGTGCCTACGGCGAAGAGCACGCCCCCGACGATCGGAAACGCGATGAGGAAACCGGATCTGGGACCCCAGGTCCGACCCGAGCGCGACGCCAGTACGTGGGCGAGCAACGCGACGGTCCACAGGCTGAACGCACCCACCACCGCCATGAGGTCGAATGCCGCCTCCCATCCGGTGAACCGAATGACCGCAGAAGACGACCGCAGGCTCTGCACGAGCATGTGACCGGGGATGAGGACGAACAACGCCGTTCCGGCAGTGAAAAGCTGCAGCGGCATGGACCGGGTGACGGCATCCCACTTACCGCGCAACACCATGGCGAAGTCTGCCGCGATCACCAGCGCCGTCACGATCAGGGCCGAGCTGAAGAGAACCGGCACCGTCTCCATCCAATCGCCCATCGGGCCGTACTGGAGGGTGCGCGCCGCCGTCCATGCCCACAGGACACCAAGCGACCAGAAACCGATTCGACCGAGCCGCGGGTGGAACTCGGCATCGGGTACCAGGCGGGCGACGAGTGCATAGCCGCCGCCGATTGCCGCGGTGGCGATCCACATTCCGAATACTGCGGTTGCGGTGAACGCACTCTGCAGTTCGGCAGGAGCTCCGGCAAGACCGGGTATCGCTCCGGCCGTATAGGAGAGGAAGAGCCACCACGGGGCGGCAATGAAGTACCAGACAGGCACTCCGACGCGTTCGAGCCCCGAGCGCTTGACGGTCGTGGTGACGACGACCGCCACCACCAGGAACGACAACGCCAGAGCGGCATCCGAATACCAGGGCATCTCGAGAAGCCGCCCTCCAGACCCGTTGCCGGCACCGATGGCCGCCACACCGGCCACTACACCGCCGGCCATCAACAAGGCGTTGCCCGCGGCCACGGCCGGCATCGCAAGCTGTGTCCCGACGAGCCTCGGCAGGAAGTGGTAGATGATCGAAACCAATCCGAAGGTCAGCCACCCGAACACGAGCAGATTGAAGGCCATCGGCAGGGATCGGCCGTAGGTCAGGTACTCAGCGAAGGCGCTCGATTCGATCGACTCCGGCCAGGCGACACCGCCGTACGCGACGACCAGGAGAGCGGTGCCGAAAAGCAGGAAGAGCAGGGCTAGAAAGCCGTGCAACCTCATCGGGATATTCGAGCCGAAAGAGCCCGAGGCGTCGATCGCCGGTCCCGGCTGGGTTTCTTCCACCGCCGTCACTGCCCCGATTCCTCCCTATATGTCCGGCCCGATTCGCGGCGGAGGTTAGCCCCCACAACCCATCGTTCGACAACGCACCAGTCGGGGCATTGTCGCGGTCCACCTCGAACCGTCAAAGTTGGTCGCCGGGCGTGGTTTCACGGCAGACCGTCGCTGCGTACAATGGCGCCGCCCTGAGGAGGAGCACCGCCCGGTGACTGAAGCACAACGGCAACGGATCGGCGTGATTGGCGTCGTCGTCGGCGCTGCCCTTTTCGTCTTCGGGGTGCTGGCCGCTCACTTCACCGGGCTGTCCGAGACGAACAACGTCGGCCAGGAGATCTACCCGCACATTCCGCGCTGTGCTTGGTTCGAGACCGAGGCGTGCTGGGTGATTCCGATGGCCAGCAAGATGATCGCGTTCGTCGGGAGCCAGATCGCGCTCGCCGCCGTGGTCTTCGCCTGGATATGGGAGCGACCCTCCACCTGGGCCCGGGCAACGGTCGGAGCCTTTCTGTTCACTCTCGAAGGAATCATCCTTTTCGGCATAGTGGCCAACGAATGGCTCGGTCTTGCTCAGGGGACTCTCGCCTGGACCGAACAAAAGATCCTGGTCACGATCCCCAAGTGGATCGTCCTCAACAACGACCTGCACATCTCGTTCGGGGTTCTCAAGGACATGCTCGTCGCCGGGTACGCAACCACGGTGCTGATCGCCGTGGCCGTGGGCGCCTACCAACTCCAAGAACGCGACAAGAAGGCCGACCAGCCCAAGCCGCAAATCGTTTCCGGCTACGGCCGCCCGATCATCAAGGGTGATAGGTAATGGCTCGTAGCGAGGTCTGGTTCGAGATCCCTCCGATCAGGGACGACTACCAACTGACCCTCGTCGACGGTTCCTACCTGGCTGCTGCGGTAAAGCCGAAGCAGTTTCTCCACATCGATGAGGCCGAGTGCATCCTGTGCGAAGGGTGTGTCGACATTTGCCCATGGAAGTGCATCTTCTACCTTTCGGTCGATGCCATCGCCGAAGCGACCAACGTGGACGACCCGCGTGCCGACGACGAGAACTTCGGTTTCTTCATCGTCGACGAAAACGAGTGCACCCGGTGCGCACTGTGTGTAGACAGATGCCCGACCGGGGTCATCTCGCTCGGCAAGTTTGAGGGTTCGATCGCAGCCCAGGCCGATAGGCGCGTTACGGAAGCGCCGTGGGAGATAGACAGTGGGCAACGCGACCACAAGAACGGCTACGCGTACGGCATGAGGTTCTAGGGCGAGATTCGAAGGATTTGACCGGCGGGGGCCTTACCCCTGAAATTGAGGAAGGACCGGAGGACACGGTGGCGAACGGCAGCAACAGCGGGAACGGGAAGACGACGCTCGGCGAGCGTCTTTCCGGCGTCGGGGAACGCATCCGAGGCAGCGAGGCCTGGGAGTCGATCTTCCGGCCCGGGTCACCCTTCCGCAAGGGTTATTCAGACAGCCCTCGAAATCGCTCCTATGTCGTGATGAACAACGTCCTCTACCACCTCCACCCGGTGAAGGTGAAGCGTCACGGAGTCCGCCTCTCCTACACGCTGTGTCTCGGCGGGTTGTCGTTCTTCATGTTCATCGTGTTGACGATCACGGGCATCTTCTTGATGTTCTATTACCGCCCGACATCCCCTGAGGCCTACGTAGACATAGCCGCACTGTCCACCGATGTCGCGTTCGGCCAGTTGGTCAGGAACATTCACCGCTGGGGAGCCCACCTGATGGTGATCACCGTCTTCCTGCACATGACCCGGGTCTTCTATCACGGTGCCTACAAGCCGCCCCGGGAGTTCAACTGGGTCGTCGGTGTCGTCCTGCTCTTCCTGACCCTCCTGCTGTCGTTCACCGGCTATCTGTTGCCGTGGGATCAGCTCGCATTGTGGGCGGTGACGGTCGGAACCAACATGGGTGGATACACCCCGGTGTTCGGCGATCAAGTCTCGTTCGTATTGCTAGGTGGCATCCAGGTCGGGGGGCCGACCCTGTTGCGGTTCTACGTGCTCCATGTGCTGGCCTTGCCGTTCATCATTGTGATTTTCATGGCCGTTCACTTCTGGCGAGTCCGCAAGGACGGCGGCATCTCGGGGCCGCTCTAATGCCCTGGCCGCTCTAGGAGAACTTCGTTATGGCAGACATTCCAGAACATCTTCTGCGGCGATCCGCTGAAGCAAAGGCGAAGGCCCTCGGAATACCAGTGGAGCAGGTGATGGCCGAGCTCCTCGGCGAGTCGGCTCCGGCCGCTGCCCCTGCAGCCGCTGCCCCAGCAGTCGCCGCACCTGCCACGCCGATAGCGACCGCCACGGCGCCGGTGATTCCGGAGGGTGTCCGCACCCAGAGGATGCTCACCGTCGTCAAGGCAAAGGCGATTCAGGGGGCCAAGAGGGAACCAACCGACAAGGTGAACGTTTGGCCACACCTCCTGGCGATCGAGTTCGTGGCATTGCTCGTCGTGTTGGGCCTGTTGATCGTCTTCTCGGTCTATCAGGACGCACCGCTGCTCGAACTGGCCAACCCCAACGAGCAGCCAAACCCATCGAAGGCACCGTGGTACTTCCTCGGTCTGCAGGAGCTTCTGTCTTACTTCGATCCGCAGGTCGCCGGAGTGCTCATTCCGGGCCTCGGCCTCGCCGGCCTGGCGCTCATCCCCTTCGTGGACCGCAACCGGTCGACACGGCCGGCCGATCGTAAGTTCGCCATCATGATGTTCACTTTCTTCGTGATGGCGTCGGCGATCCTCACCATCATCGGTTCGTTCTATCGAGGCCCCGGCTTCAACTTCACCTTCCCATGGAGAGATGGGATCTTCTTCGACCTATGAGCGCCACGCAGATTCTCCTCGTCGCCTTTGCCGGCATCGGCGCTCTAGCGATCCTGTCGATCATCTCGATCGCTTGGAGGCGTGGAGTCGACGCGCCAAGCGTCGCAACGCCTGATTCCGCAGACCTGCCGCAGGATCCGGCCACCAAAGACCAGGCCGAGGACGACGACAGCGTCACAGCCGACGACGACGAACTGGTCGCAGTCGGTGCGGCTCCCACCGACCCCCTCGCGACCCGGCAAGAGGTCGATGCCGAGGCGATGGGCGTCACCCGGCGGCAGTTCTTCAATCGGGGCGTCCTCGGTGTCTTCGGCCTATTCCTGGCGCAATTCGGGATTGCATCACTCGCCTTCATGTGGCCTCGGCTCAAGTCGGGCGGCTTCGGCTCCAAGGTGAACGTCGGCAAGATCGAGGACCTCCGCATCGCCGCACTGACGGCCGACGGCCGGGCGCAACCGGTGTTCGTGTCTGCGGCCCAGGCGTACGTGGTTCCGGTACAGGGTTCACTGGACGATTCGAGCTTTGATGGGTTGCCGGTGGTGGCGGGCGGCATGATGGCTCTGTGGCAACGGTGCGTACATCTGGGTTGCCGGGTGCCTGAATGCGAGAGTTCACAGGGATTCGAGTGCCCCTGCCACGGGTCCAAGTACAACTTCCACGGCGAGTACGAAGACGGCCCGGCGCCGCGCAACCTGGATCGCTTCGTCGTCTCGCTGAACGACGCCAACGAACTCATCATCGACACCGGCACCGTCATCGAAACCGCTCGATCGTCGGTCAAGACGGTCGAGTACCCGCAGGGTCCATCGTGCATCTGATCACCCGACGGGCGCCAGTGGTCTGTCCGTCGGGTGGAGGTCGCGTGTCCCCGAGTCAGCGGCGTCATCTGGCAAGGATCGACAACGAAGGCGCAGTCTCGTACTGCGCCGAGGCGGAGGACGCCGCCAGGGGCGTCGATGGCCGGGGAGACGCAGCTCTCACCCGACGGGCGGGCCACTAATGGGACTGGGAGCGGTCACCCTCGCCATTGCTGTTCTTGGGGTGATCGGCTGGTTGACCTTTCTCGTCACCCAGACCCGGGTGCGCCGCCGCCGCGAGGCCGCACCGCAAAACCAGTCTCCGTTTCTGACCGACGATGAACTCGAGTCGAAGCGGCTCAACAAGGTGCTGGCTGCGGCATTCCTGGCGACCGCGGTGATGGCCATCGTCATGCCCGTGTACTACCTCAACGAATCGGGTCGCCAAGTCGCCTCGCAGGAGAAATTCGCCGAGATAGCAGAGGAACGCGGCGAACACTGGTTCGAAAAGTTCCAGTGTGGCGATTGCCATGGAGCCGACGGTGCCGGCGGCGGCGCGTCCTTCATCGAACCTCGCAGCGGGATCACCACCGCCTGGGCGGCGCCAGCGCTCAACGACATCACTTTTAGGTTCACCGACGACGAGATCCGCTATTGGATCGTGTTCGGTCGGCAGGGCACCCCGATGCCGGCCTGGGGAGTGGAGGGCGGCGGACCGCTCAACTCGCAGCAGGTCGACGAACTGCTGGCCTACATCGACCACCTCCAGATATCGCAATTCGATGCCGTTGCCGCGGTGGATGGCAAGGTGGCACGAGAGGTCAGCCGGCTCGCCGGAGCCGACGACTCGGTAGCCGCGACCATGGCCGCCCTCGAGGCCAACCTCGCCGCGCTGATGGCCGCGCCCGCTCAGTACGAAGCCGTATCTCCTCGCCCCGCCACGCTCATAGAGATCTTGTCGGGAACTGATACCTGCACGGCCGAAACGGCGGCGGCAGTCGACGTTCCCTGCGCCAACGAGTCACCAGCCGACAGCGATCGGGATGGGGTCAGCGATGCCGCCGAGATAGCCCTCAATACGCTCATCGCCGACATGCTCGCGGCGGCGCCTCCGTCGGACGCGACCACCAAGCTCGGCCGAGTCGACTTCGACCCGAGCAAAG
>JAZGIX010000059.1:0-3065 GCA_036482315.1 Acidimicrobiia bacterium
CTCGCTGCAGCCCGGGACATACGAGAGTCGTTCGCTCGCATGGCGATGAATGACGAAGAGACCGTTGCGCTCATCGCGGGCGGACACGCGTTCGGCAAGGCTCATGGTGCCGTCGAAGAGCAGTACATCGGTCGCGAGCCCGAAGGCGCGCCAATCGAAGAGCAAGGCCTCGGCTGGAAGAACGTCTCCTCCAGCGGCACCGGCGGCGACGCCTACACGAGCGGCCTGGAGGGGGCATGGACCACCGAGCCGACGAAGTGGGACAACAACTTCTTCGACAACCTGCACGGCTACGAGTGGGAGCAGACGAAGAGCCCCGCCGGTGCGACGCAGTGGACTCCCAAGGACGCATCTGCACAGGGCACGGTGCCGGATGCTCACGATCCGTCGAAGCGGCACGCTCCCATGATGCTCACAACGGACCTCGCACTGAGGTTGGACCCGATCTATGCGCCGATTTCGAAGCGCTTCCACGAGAACCCCGAGGAGTTGGCAGATGCATTCGCCAGAGCGTGGTTCAAGCTGACACATCGCGACATGGGGCCCCGCTCGCGATACCTCGGACCGCTGGTTCCTGAGGAGCAGCTCCTGTGGCAGGACCCGGTGCCCGACGTCGATCATGAGCTGATCGACGAGCACGAAATTGCTGCGCTCAAGGACGAGATCCTCGGATCGGGACTGTCGATTTCCGATCTGGTCTCGGCTGCCTGGGCGTCGGCAGCGACCTTCCGCGGCACCGACAAGCGCGGTGGGGCCAACGGGGCCCGCATTCGGCTCGCGCCGCAGAAGGACTGGGAGGTCAACAACCCGGCAGAACTGGCGAATGTGCTGGAGGCCCTGGAGGCGATCCAGACGGACTTCAACGCCTCACAGTCCGGCGGGAAGAAGGTCTCGCTCGCCGACGTGATCGTTCTAGGCGGGTGTGCCGCCGTCGAGCAGGCAGCGAAGAACGCAGGGCACGACGTGCAGGTTCCCTTCTCGCCGGGGCGCACAGACGCCGGCCAGGAGCAGACCGACGTCGAGTCCTTTGTCGTGCTCGAACCGACCGCAGACGGGTTCCGCAACTACCTTGCGGGCTCGCACAAGCGGCCGGCTGAGGAGCTGCTGCTGGATCGGGCGTTCCTGCTGACGCTGACCGCTCCAGAGATGACGGTGCTCGTCGGCGGCATGCGTGTTCTGAACGCGAACGTCGGCCGCTCTGAGCACGGTGTGTTCACCGAGCGGCCCGAGACGTTGACCAACGACTTCTTCATGAACCTGCTCGACATGAACACGGCGTGGCAGGCGTCTCCCGCATCCGAAGGCCTGTTCGAGGGCCGCGATCGGAAGACAGGCGAGATCAAGTGGACCGGCACGGCCGTCGACCTCGTCTTCGGTTCGAACTCCCAGCTCCGAGCCATTGCAGAGGTCTACGCGTGTGACGACTCGCAGCAGTCGTTCGTGCGTGACTTCGTGGCTGCGTGGGACAAGGTCATGAACCTCGATCGCTTCGACCTTGCATGATCTGAGCAGACAGGCCCGGTAACTGGGAGGTTGACCGAGAGTGGCGAGAAGTAGCCGAGGACTGGTCAAGCGCCGCGAAGGGTGATCTGGTCGGAGCCGGGTTCGAATCGCGCCGAGGTGTGAGTTTCGAAAACGTTGGTGGCCCCAGTAGGACTCGGACCTCGTCCACAGCAGCCGCCGACGTGCGGTGCTAGCGCACCCTGGACGTGCGCTTGTAATTGCTCAACATCAGCCGATCTGGGCGGGGGAGGGGGTGCGCTGGATTGCGAGTCGGCACGTTCCTAGCCTCAGTGCCGGTAGCACGAGAGGAGAGCGGAGTGGCGCTGCGCGTGATCAAGGCATCGGATCGGATCGATGACAATGCGAGCGGTGCCATGACCCGAGAAGCGGCGATCTCCGGAACCACGACCGGTGCCAGGCAGCTATGGGTCGGCTATGTGGAGCTGCCACCGGGCGTGCAATCAGCGGTCCATCACCACGGGGAGTCGGAGACCGCCATCTACGTCATAGGCGGTCGGGCCAGGTTCGCCTCAGGCGACAACCTCGGCGACATCCAAGACGCCATCGCAGGTGATTTCGTTTGGGTTGGGCCTCATGACCTGCACGTAGAGATCAACTTGAGTGACACCGAACCAGTTCGCATGGTTGTGGCGAGATCCACCCAGGAAGCGATCGTCGTCAACGTGGCACCACCCGAAGGTTGGTCCCCACCCACTTGACTGGCGTACCTCCGGCCTCGTCGAAGGGCGCACGAGAACCGGCAATCCCGGACGGAACCACAACCATCCACAGACACTTTGGCGCGACAGCGTCTTGTCGCGGTCTATCTCGGCGAATCATTCACGATCGGCGCCACCTTCGTGCCGAGGTATTCGATCGATCGCAGTGATTTGTCGTGGGGCACTGTGCCGGCGTGGTGGAGCATGAACCGACTGATGCCGAGGATCTCCTTCCACAGGAGGATCTTGGTGGCAACCGTTTCCGGAGCACCCACCACGAGCGAGCCCTCCGAGCTTCGCATCCAGTCGAATTGATCGCGGGTCAGCGGCGGCCAACCGCGCTCCCGCCCGATGCGGGTCATGGTGGCGGCAAACGAGGGGTAGATCTCCTCGGCGGCTTCCTCGTTGCCGTCTGCGATGTATCCGAGACCGTGGACCGCCAGCGGGATCTCTTCGGGGTCGTGGCCCCCTTCGACCAGCGACTGTCGGTAGATGTCGGCAAGCACAGCGAATCGGGCGGGGTCGCCGCCGATGATGGCGAGTGCAACCGGCAGCCCGAGCCGACCCGCCCTGACCATTGAGGCCGGGGTCCCGCCAACGGCAACCCAGATTGGGAGCGGATCCTGCTGCGACCTCGGATAGACGGCTTGATTGTCCAGCGGCGGCCGGAATTTCCCTCTCCAGGTGACCCGCTCGTGGTCTCTCACCTGAATCAACAGCTCGAGTTTCTCGGTGAAGAGGTCGTCGTAGTCGTCGAGTGAGTATCCGAACAGGGGAAAGGACTCGATGAACGATCCGCGCCCGACCATCAACTCGGCCCGGCCCGACGAGATCAGGTCGAGG
>JAZGIX010000060.1:0-5840 GCA_036482315.1 Acidimicrobiia bacterium
GGCGGAGTACTTGCCTGCGCCAATCGGGTGGACGCCGGTCGCCGACGCGAGCCCCCTTACTTGGAGGGCGCGCCGATAGGCGCGGACTCGGTGGCCTGGGGTTGGGGCCCCGGGCCACACAGCGATGAGCCGTAGCACTCAGCGCCGCCCGGAGGGCGGCACCAACGTGCGGAGGCGTTCGAGTCCGGGGAGGCCTCGAACGGTGGAGCAAGACGCGAAGAGCCATGGAATAGCGCAGCCAACCGGAATTCTCGGTGTCTTACCAGGCGGGCGGCTCGCCGATCTTGATACTGACCGACTTCTGGTTGAGGAATTCGTAGATGGCGTCGGGTCCCTCGCTCACGCCGTGACCGCTCGCCTTGTAGGGCGACCTGCTCACCTCGAATGCGGCGGTGTAGTAGTGGTTCACATACACCTGCGCCGCCTGCAGTTCGCCTGCCACCTGATGGGCTCGCATCACGTCCTGGGTCCACACCGCAGAGGCCAGGCCGTACTGAGTGTCGTTGGCCATTGCGATCGCCTCATCCTGATCGGAGAACGTCGAGACCGACAGAACCGGCCCGAAGATCTCTTCCTGGGCGATGGCTGCGTCGTTGGGAACTCGATCAAAGATCGTCGGTTCGACGAAGAACCCTGCCTGCAGTTCCGGATCGGCCGGGGTGCCACCGCCGGTGACGAGTTCGGCCACCTTCTTACCCTCCTCGACGTAGTCGAGGACCCGCTCCTTCTGCTTGGCGGTGATGACGGGACCCATCAGGGCTTCGGCCTCCGGGCCTCCAATCGTGATCTCCTTGGCCTTGGCCCTGAGCTTCTCTACGAACTCGTCATGAATCGACTCCTCCACCAGTAGTCGCGATCCGGCGACGCAGATCTGCCCCGAGTTGGCGAAGATGGCGAAGATCGCCCCGTCCAGCGCCTCCTCCATCTTGGCGTCGGCAAACACGATGTTGGGGGACTTGCCGCCCAGTTCCATCACCGTGCGAATCGGATTGCCTGCCGAGTTCTCCATGATGCGACGCCCGGTTGCGGTCGAACCGGTGAAGTAGATCCCGTCGAGCCCGGGATGCCTGGTGAAGAGGTCGCCGAGTCCGCTGCCGCGGCCGGTGACCACATTGAGGACACCCGGCGGCAGGCCGCACTCGAGCGCCATCTCGGCGAACTTGAGCAGCGTGACCGGTGCTTCCGACGAAGGTTTGACGACGACCGAGTTGCCCGCCGCCAGCGCGGGAGCGATCGTCCGGCTCCCGATCCACAGCGGTCCGTTCCAAGGCACGATGTGGCCGGTGACCCCAACCGGCTCCCGCAGCGTGTAGCTCAGGTGCTGGCCGGGAGTGACGAACGAATCGCCGCGGAGCTTGTCCGCCATGCCGGCGTAGTACTCGAAACGGCGACCGGCGACGTCGTTCATCGTCCACATGCCGGTACCGATCGAACCGCCCGAGTTGAGGCTGTACAGCTTGGCGAACTCGGAGGCACGCTCCTGCAGCGCCTGCGCGATCTTGTAGATCACCTGCGCCCTCACCCGGGGATGGGTGTTGCGCCAGACCTCGAACCCCTGGCGGGCCGATTCCATGGCGGCATCCAGGTCTTCCTGGCCGCCGTCGGGAACGGTGGCGAACAACTCACCCTTGGCCGGGTTGACCACCTCCACGATGTCGCCGGTCGAGCCGGCGCGCCACTCCCCGTGGACGTACATGTCCAAGCTCATGATGTCCTGCGCCACGTTCGCCTCCTCTGCTGCTGCGGGCTGTTACCAACTGAATTGCGGGTCCACCTAGAGGGTGTCTCCACCGCCTTCACGGTAGAACTTGACCCACTTGATGATCTCGTCGACGTCTGCCGACAGCTCCATCAGGCCGACATGCTCCTGATACAGATCAGGATCCATGTGCTCTTTGATCTCGGATTCGAGTATGTGATACACGGGGAGTCCCAACGGGACTCCGGCCAAGGGACCTGCCCAGGTCGGATCGCCTCTCGTCACTGTTTCGGCAAAGAGTCCGGCGCTGTTCGGGTCGGGCTGGCCGAGAATTACGACCATCTCATCCGAATCGGACTCTTCTGCCAGACGATTGACGTTCGCCTGATCCTCCAGGTCCATGGCTCCACCAGCTGTTCAGACGAAGCACTGTGTGACGCTGAAGACCACCTTGGCTCCGGCCGATTCGGCCAGCAGCTTGAGGCTGGGACCGGTCACGCCTTCGCGTTCGCCGATGGCGACGACCGTCTTTTCTCTCAGATCCATTAGTGCACCTCCTTTCCTACTCGATCAACTCTGCAGAAGGTTCCACCACAAAGGAAACACCATCGACCAGCTGGGTCATCCTGCCCAGGAAGAGACTTCCCTTGGCAAGAATCATCACCCGCTTCAGCTCGCCACGTCGCATCGCAGCATGGGCGTGGCCCAGGTAGGGGACCCCGGCCGGAATGTGGCCCTGCGTCGGCGAGAAGCCGGGCATGCCGCGCTTGGCGACGAACTCGTCCATATCGTCGCGCTCGATCTCGCCGCGCAGCACCGCCATGGCCGCCAGTGTGCGGTAGTTGGTTCGCGGCACGTCGCCGCTGTCGCCCGGTTCGGTTATCTCGGGATTGTGCATCTCGACCGCATACCTATCGACGTCGGTCATCTGGAGCCCGACCCGTTCCAGGGGATCGACGACCAGAGCCTGGTAGATCGCCTGAGCCGACGAGCCGGCGCCGATCGGATGCTTGCCGGTCAGGTCGAGCCGGACTCGCATGGCGTCGCCGTTGTCGGGACCGACGATGAAGGCCATCGAAGCCAGGCAATCCTCCATGATCGGCACGCCGTTGCGAAGGTGCGCCCGGAACTTCATCCCCATCTTGGCCTGAGATCCACCGCCGAGGACCACGACGTACTTGTAGAGCCCGGCCTTCACCAGCGCCGCCGCCGTGACCAGAGCGTGGACCGGAGCAGCACAGAAGGCCTTGATGTCCGAACCGGTGGCGTTGAGGCATCCGACGACTTCCCCAATGGCCTTGGAGAGACTGCCGGCTCCCCGCTGGTAGCGGTCCCCTACCGCCTCTTCGCCGGTGTTGAAGATGTAATCGACATCCTCCGGGTCGATCGGGCTGTGCTTGAAGACCTCGGACGCCGCCAGCACCGCGGTGGCCTTGCATGCCAGATTCTCGAACAGCACGTGGGCGTCGAGCGAGGCATCCTTGTCATGGACCGTTCGAATGAACCCGACGAGTTCTCCTTCGTGGAACAGCTCGAGCCCATCGTGTTGGTCGATGAAGTGCTGCAGTTCTTCGGGCGGTAGGCCCGTGATCCGATCACGCCGATGCTCGAACCCCGTCAGTTCGGTGCGGGCCTGGTCGGCAAGCGCCTCGCTGATCATCAACAGGTCGAAATCGTCACTCAGCTTCATGAGCCCGTACAGCGCCGCCTGGGTGACGATCCGACCGAAAGGTCCCTCGGACTTGGCGTCGGCGACCAGATGCTCGTACCAGGGACGCTCGGTTGCGGCGAGATCATCCGGTGTGAGGTTGCCGATAAAGACCTGGTTGGGGGGATACGCCAGAACGTCCTCCCACGAGCGCAGTGATCCGGCGACCTGTTCCAGCAGAGACGGGTCGGCTTCGATCTCGCGGGTCGGCTTCGACCCATAGCGTACGAAGTCGGGCGCATGCGCCAGGACGTAGGACGTGTAGAGGATCGCGGGGTCGGTCATGGTTCCCTTACCAGTCGGCGAAGATGAGCGCCTCTTCGATCGGCGTCGCCACCGCATTGAGGGCCTTCTGCACCTGCCCCTTGCGCCAGGCGAACTCTTCATCGGGAGAACGAGTCGGATCGCCCGCCGGGTGTGGAATGAGTCCCGACGACAGGATCCGGTTGGCTCCCGCCACCTTGGCCATCGACGTCATCGCGGTGAGCAGCGCCGCCGGTACCCCGTTCTTTTCGATCATCTTGGATAGCGTTGCCCCGCAACGCGTACCGGTTCCTCAGGTGCTGGTGACGATCACGGCGTGGACCCCATCTGAGATGAGTTGCTTGGCGATCTCTTCGCCCATCCGCTCTCCGTGAGTCACGGTGGTGCCGGTGCCGGTGGTGGCATAGAAGTATTCGTGCACCCCGCCGATCACGCCGTCGGCGGCGAGCGCCTTCAGGGCGTCGAGCGGAACCATCCGGTTGGGGTCGGCATCCACCCACTGCGAGTCGTAACCGGCATGGATCGACTTGAACGACGGATCCTGGTTCTTCTCCAGCATCGAGATCGGGTAACGAGCCCACTTGGTGGCGCTGGAGGACTCGATCCGATCGGGATTGTCCTCGGGCACCAGGCCGCCCTCGGTCACCAGGGCGATGATCGCCGAAGAGAGAGCCAGTACTGCCGGCGCAGGCGGGATCGGTTCTGCTCCCTCGGGCAGGGCGACTTCGCTGACGTAGGTGCCACCGCCGAGCTTGGCAAGCAGCATCTCCACTGCCCGGTGCGCCACCGGGACGTCGGTGACCCAACTGCGCCGGTAGCCCATCGGGATTCGACCGTCGTCGTCGGCAGGGCCCAACGGCTCGCCCCGCGCCAACTTCAGCCCGGTCCTCGTCAGAGCGACCACCGCTTCCTTCATCCCGGCGGCGGAATCGCCCGTCGGCACCATGACGGTGCGGCTCCGATAGACGTCGACGGCCGGTGCCTCGGGAAACAGGCCGGTGAGGGCCGGGATTCCCAGCCGCTCGGACACGGCGGCACACACTGCCCCGCAGGCCAGTCCGTAGCGACCGGCGTTGAAGGCGGGCCCGGCGATCAGCAGGTCGGGTTTGGACTCGCGCAGCGCCGCCACGATCGCATCGATGTTCGCATCGGGGTCGGCGTGAAACGAATTGTCTCCACACACCAGCGTCTGGACGATCTCGCCCTCTCCATCGAGTGCCATCTCGATCGCCCGGCCCGGCCCCACCGCCCCCTCCCTGATTTCGAACGGGGCATCGGCCTTGTCCTCCCCGCCGATGCCGGCAAAGAACTGATTGATGTAGTGGGCGATGCGAACCATCAGAACTCCCTCCCCATCAACACGTTGGCTCCGACCTGGTTGGTCCCGCAGTAGTGGAAGTACATCTTGAGATCGAATGGTCCGATCGCAGATGTTTCGGTGCCCAGCAGCGTGTCCCCTCCAATAACCTTCTCGACCTCCGGCATGGCGATGATCTCGTCTTCGGACCCGATGCTGACGATGGCATCCGCCTCGGGGACGGTATAGAACAGCGGGAAGTCGTACCCGTCGGTGCCGGCCGCCTCGGATGAGACGACGGTGGTCTTGATACCGGCCTGCTCCATGTACTGGCAGGCCAGCATCATGTCGATCGCCGAGTTGCCCCCTCCCTCGGCGGTGAGGATCGCTCCGTCGGCGCCGACGAATTCGGCGAGTTTCGCAGCCCAATGCGAGGAACGCTCCTTGTCGGCCTGGGTGTAGTTGTGGCCCCGGTTGATGATGACCCCGGCAAAGTTGAGATCCTTGCCGTGGCGGGACTGCAGCTCCCAGATGATCGGATTGTTCTGGTGCAGGTACGTCGGGTTCTTGTAGCAGCCGTACACGTAGACACCGCTCACGATTGCCCCGTCGAGTACCTCGTTGGGGTGGATCATCGTCGGCACCAGATTGTGAATGTCGTGCCCGTACAGGAAGGTGTCCGCCATCCGTCCCTGGCCTTGCAGCTGATAGAAGTAGACGACATCTGGTAGATCCGGGTCCCGGGAGGAGAAGTCCCACACCGCCGAGTCATCCGGGTCATTGCCGGCCGCGCTGCTCGCCAAATACTCGGCGACCTTGAGCGCGGCCCGCCTGATGGCGTCGTCGTAGTCGTCGTTGTCGGTCTCGGGGTT
>JAZGIX010000061.1:0-5540 GCA_036482315.1 Acidimicrobiia bacterium
GAAGGCGGCACCTCGGAGATCATGAAGTCGATCCTCGGCGAGCGGGTGCTCGGTCTTCCCGGTGAACCCCGGGTAGACAAAGACCTTCCCTGGAACGAAGTACCGAGGAGTTGATCAGAGCGCAGCTCTGATCAACTCCGTTTCCCGTTCCACACCTCGTCTCGTTCGACACCCCGGACGTATCCAGCCATCTCGATGTTTCATGCGGATCGAGTTGCCCGTTGCCCGAATCTCTGCGGCGGCTTTTTCGGGACACTGGACACTGGAAACGGGGAACGACTCGCGATAATCCCCCAAACTCGAGGCTTTTGGTCATACGATCCGATTACCGTATTTCTGAGGTGACACATGCCACCAATGTTCCGGGAGGGGCGTTCGAGAAGGTCGTGGCGCCGCGAGGTGGCTGCCGGCCTGGTTCAGCGTGTCGATTCTGAGGGTGAGGTCAAGTTCGTCGGGACTCATCCGGCCGATCGGAGCGAGATGCTCCGTATCGCCGAACTGCTGCCCGAAGACATCATCGCTGAGCTGTACGAGGATCCGGCCTACCCGGGTTGTACGTTCATGGAGATTCGCCTGGCCCAGGTCGGGGTTGGCTTCAATCAACCCGAACCCGAAATCGTGTATCCCGAGGGCGACTACCGGGCGTCGGGGTTGTAGGCAAGTCGGGAGTCGGGAGTGGGACCGTCAGGACTCAGGACTTCCAGACTCCTGACCATCTCCCAGAGCCGAGGCGGGGATTCGCACCCCGGACCTGCTCATTACGAGTCCGAGTAGGTCCGTTCCGGCCAGTGTCGTGACGTCCCGGGGCATCCCCTTCCGTCAGGCATGACAAGGGGACAGAAGGGTTTCTGCCGGGGTCCGTATCGGCTGGTGACGAATCATCCCGATTGATCCCGAGGCGTCTGTGATCAGGATGTGATCAGGAGCGGCGTCCCCGTCTTCCCAACCCACCATCATCTGCGGGGCGATTATCGCAAGTTGGTGAAAGGCGGGGCACTGCGCAACAGGGATAGAGGGGGAGGCGATTCGCGAACACCAACGCCATAGCCCGAACGCCAAGCGTGACGCGCTTTTGCAGCGGGGGTCAGCTGGTGGTGCTGTCCCTGCCGAGCTGGCATTCGGCGAGTTCACCGTCGAGTGCGCGAAGGAATGCGGCTAGATGGGCCAGCAACCGGGTCGCTAGCTCGCCGTCGGACTGCACGAGGCGGAGGAAGCCAAAACCGTCTATTGCGAGAACCTTCAACGGTCCCGCTGCCGTCACAGTGGCCGTGCGGTGACCGTGGTCGAATAGCGCTATCTCTCCGAAGGGATCTCCCGAACCGAGACGGGCAACCTCGCGGCCGCCGATGGCCACCACAGCATCACCACTGACAATCACGTGCATGGCGTGAACGCCCCCACCCTCTATGACAACAGCCTCGCCGTCGTCGTGATCCACCTCTCGCGCCAGCTGGGCAATTCGGCGCAGAACCGACTTCTCCAGCCCGGAGAAGAGCTTGATCCCGCCCAGCAGCTCGACATACTCGTCGGTCGCGGTCATGAGACTCCTCTGCTCTAAGGACGCCATCGTACGCGATCCGTCCGATCGGGCTCGGCACCGTGGACCCATGCCGCAGCCGCCATCTCACAGTCAAAGGAACATCGAGCCCGCTCCAAGGTCGGTCTGCAGTCCTACTGCCAGGAGTGCGCAGCCGATGATCGGCGCTGGAGGCGGCAAGCTGACCACTGAGCCCTGGGACGCAACCACCAACGTAGAGTTTCGGTACGGGATACCTTGTCGCCATGCGAGGTGCGAAACGCGCCTTGGCGGCGGTTGTGACGCTGGGCCTGCTATTGGCGACCCCGACCCCAGCCGATGCGGATAGGGCAGACGATGACGCGGTGGATGCTGCCGTGCCGACCCTGCTGCAACGCGTCGTCGACCGGCTGGGGGAAGAAGCAGGTTCGTTTGACCGCTCGGCGATCCTTGGGATTTCCGTTGTCCGGCTCGATATCCGCGAGGAGGCCACGTTCCAGGGCGACCGTTGGCTAAAAGCCGCATCGGGACTCAAGCCGACGTGGATGGTGGCGGCCCTACGTCGAGCAGGAATAGAGGCAGTCGAGCCGCTGGCAGCGCCGGTGTTCGGACAGTCCTCGAACGAGGCGGCGGGCAGGGTGATCGCACTCGCCGGCGGGCTCGATGCGATCAACCGCTTTACATCCATCCTGGGCATGAGCACGACGCTGGTCGTCGAGTGGACATTCGGGGGCGACTGGCGCTCTTCGGAGTATCCCGGGCCGCATCCCGCACTCAACTTCACCACAACCAACGATCTGGCCGCTTTCTGGCGGCTCGTTTACGGCGGTTGGTTGCTCACCCGCGATGAAACCGCCGCCTTCCTGGAATGGGGTCGTATGGAGCGGCTGCCTGGTCACTCGTCTGGCCTCCTCACGCGACTTCCTGAGGATGTCTGGGGCGGGGTTTCGTTCAAAATGGGTTGGCTCCCGCCAGGTCGGACCGAAGAGGATGACGACACGGGCGAGATCGTCGAGGTGGACGCCCTTGACACCCTTATCGGAAGCGGAGTGGTCGAAGTTCCCGGCGGGCCGACATACGTCGTGGCGATCGGATCGTTCGGCGGAACCTCGTGGCCCGGCAAGGTGGCCTTCGTGGCGTACGCTGCCTGCCGCATCCACGAAACCATCACCGCACAGGATCTGGCGTGTGATCGCCCCGGCGACCCTTACCGGGTACGCGCCAACACCGACCCGCCCATCGGCGGTCTGCACTCGGTCGAGGCAACCGCGGCACTCCTCGAGGTTCGGGGGTGGGCGGTCGATCCCGACGACATCGGGCGTCAGGTGCTGGTCCGGTTTGTCGTTGATGGGGTCGGGGCGGGGTCGGACCGCGCCGGGAAACAGAGTTCATGGGGCGGTGACGCCCAACTGGTAGACGCCGGCCACGGATACGAGGAGACGCTGACTGTCGAGCTGGCTCCAGGATTGCACGAGGTCTGCGCCGTGGCCATCAACGACGGCGACGGGCCCGACACCGACATCGGCTGTGCTGTCGCCCTGACCCATTTCAAACGTTGATGGCCGGGAGCCTCGATCGGCCGACCCTGGACGCCGATGGCCTCGCAGATCCGAGAACCATCAATGCGAGATTCACTTGTACGCGGCTCAGGCTTGCCACGGATTCGGCTACACGATCTACGGCACACGTACGCCACACTTGCGCTGCAGGCGGATATCCACCCCAAGGTTGTTTCAGAGCGACTCGGCCATGCAACCGTGTCGATCACGCTTGACACCTATAGCCATGCGATCCCGGCACTTCAGGAAGATGCTGCTGAGCGTGTCGCGAAGCTCCTGTTTGGGTCTTGACAGTCCAAATGTGATCAGAGTCGATCGTTGGACGAGTTCTGCTTCTCGCCTTCGATGTGGAAGTCGTTTGTTCCCTTCAGGTTTACCTGGAGCCGAGGTGGGGATTCGAACCCCAGACCTGCTCATTACGAGTGAGCTGCTCTACCCCTGAGCTACCCCGGCGACGGCCGGAATCGTAGTCCTCAGTCCCCGGGTCTCCAGTCATCAGCAAGGTGGCTGTCGACTGCTCACCAGGCGATTGCCCGGTTTGAGCCAACGACTAAGGAGGTGGGTTCCACCGGATTAATGATTAGGCCCTAATAGCTATCCCCTACCCTTGTCACCGATCCGACACACCAGGGAGTGGTGCCCGTGGCTGATCAAGCCACATTCGAATCCGATGTCCGGGAGTTCATCCCGCAGCTGTACTCGGCTGCGCTGCGTATGACGCGCAACCCGGCGGATGCCGAAGATGTACTGCAGGAGGCATTGCTCAAAGCGTTTCGCGGGTATCACACCTTCAAGGCCGGAACCAACCTCAAGGCGTGGCTGTACAGAATCCTCACCAATACGTTCATAAACAAGTACCGGCAGAAGTCTCGCCGTCCCTCTGAGGTGGAACTCGGAGAACTCGAGGATCTCTACCTGTTCAAACGACTGGGCGAAACCGGTACCGGCGGAGCTTCGCGTTCCGCGGAGGAGGAAGCCCTCGATCAGTTTGTCGACTCCGACATCAAGGCGGCGGTAGAGGCGCTCCCGGAGAACTTCAGACTGCCGGTGCTGTTGGCCGATGTAGAAGGGTTCTCCTACAAGGAGATCGCAGAAATCATGGATGTCCCGATCGGCACCGTGATGAGCAGACTTCATCGGGGAAGAAAGCAGTTGCAGCGTGCGTTGTGGCGGGTGGCAGAAGAACGAGGCATCGGAACAGACTTATGAAGTCAGACTGTCACAAGGCACAGGCGAAGGTCTACAACTATCTCGATGGCGAGATCAGTCGCTATCGCAGGTGGCGGATTCAGCGTCATCTGCGGCGCTGTCCGCCCTGCACAGGGGGGTTTTCGTTCGAGTCGAAGCTGCAGCAGAGGATCCGCGAGGACTGCGTGGACGACGTGCCTGAGGAACTGATGGCTCGCTTAACGACGTTCTTGCGTCAGAATGGTCCTACCGACACGTCGGCTGACCCGACCGCAGGAGGTTCAGATGTCTGAAATCATGAAGGGCAACCGGGTCCAAGGCAAGCTCCGGGCTCCCAAGAAGCATGAGGGTGTCCGTGTGTGCATCGAGAAGTCGTGCACTACGCGCCTCTCTAGCTATAACAAGCGGGATCACTGCTACGCCCATGCTCCCACCCGTTTTCCCCGTCTACGCGGCCGCGTCGCCCCGGAGGCTTAGGTCCGGACCGCCAACGTCACCGGCCGGAGACCAGACCCCAGTCGAATCCGGCTCCGTGCGGGGTAACCTGGCGCTCATGATTCGCCTTCGCTATCTGGTGGCGACCTTTCTGGTGTTCTTCGTACTCGGCGTCGCCCCCGCGATCGCTCAGGAGGAGATGACCGGTGACAACGCTCCGGCCGTCGTGCTCGAAGACGATCAACCGGTGGTCGAGGAAGATGCGTGGACTTTCCGGTTCTTGGTCCCGACGTTGGCCGGAATCACCGGTATCGCGATCCTCGGGATCGCTCTTGGGTACACCGTGCGGATTCGGGGTCGCTACCGCGTGACACAGTGAGCGGGGTCGATTGGACGCTTGCCGCTCGGATCGCCGGGCGACTCAGCGGCTCTCATCCCCTGGAACCGACGTACCACTTTCGCCACTTCGAACGTCGCGCCGCCGACCTCGTGGCTCGTGCTGCCGAACTGGCGTCTGCCGAGACCGGCCTTGATTGGGTGGGTGATCCCAAGGTTGCCGTGGTGACCCGCCGCCAGTGGGCGGAGACAAATCTGAAGAGTTTCGGAACGTTGCTGGCTCCGGCAGAGGCGCGGCTCAAGAGTTCGGGTTTCGGCCATCGCGTGACGTCGAGGTTGATGGGGGCGGAAGTGGGTGCGCTCGTCGGTGTTCTGGCGAAGCGGGTACTCGGCCAATACGAACTCGTGCTTCCGTCGGAGGACGGCGGGGACGGCGACACGGTGATGTTCGTCGGTGTCAATGTTCTCGACATGGAACGGAAGAACGAATTCCGCCCCGACGAGTT
>JAZGIX010000062.1:0-3188 GCA_036482315.1 Acidimicrobiia bacterium
CTCATGCGCGAACAGGGCTACGGACGGATTGTCATGACCTCTTCGGCCTCGGGCCTGTTGGGCAACTTCGGCCAAGCAAACTACGGGGCGGCCAAGATGGGCCTGGTGGGCCTGATGAATGTGCTGGCCATAGAGGGCGCCAAGAACGACATCAAGGTGAACGCGATCGCTCCCGTTGCCGGCACCCGCATGACGCAAGAACTGCTCGGACCGATGGCCGACAAGCTCGAACCGGCGCTGGTTTCTCCGGTGGTGGCCTATCTGGCTTCGGAGGCGTGCGATGTGACCGGTGAGGTCTATTCGGTCGCCGGCGGCATGGTCAGCCGGATGTTCGTCGGGCTCACCCAAGGGTGGTTCAAGCACCCCGATAATGACGGCGCACTGACCCCCGAGGACGTGGAAGAGAATCTCGACTCGATCCGCGATGAAGCCGACTACCTCGTCCCCGCCACCAACCAAGAAGAGATCCAGAAGATCGCCCAGTCGCTGTTCTCGTGACGGAAGAATTTCGGAACCTCGCTCGCGATTGGATCAAAGGAGATCCAGACCCGGAGACGCGTGCCGAGTTGGAGGCCCTGATCGCTTCCGGTGACGGGGATGAACTCGAGTCCCGAATGGGATCCTCGCTCCAATTCGGGACCGCCGGAATTCGGGGCGCGGTCGGCGCCGGTTCGGCACGGATGAATCGAGCAGTGGTGATCAAGACCACGGCCGGGCTTGTGGCGTATCTGCGCGATCAGGGCAGGGAGCGTGGTCCGGTGGTCCTGGGATACGACGGCCGGACCTCGAGCCGCCAATTCGCCGAGGATGCCGCCGGTGTGCTGGTTGCGGCGGGCGTGGAGGTCAGATTCTTCGAGGGGACCGCACCGACCCCGCTCGTGTCGTTCGCCGCCCGACAGCTGGGATCCGAGGCCGCCATTGTCGTGACGGCGAGCCACAACCCGCCGATCGACAACGGCTACAAAGTCTACGACGCCAATTCTGCGCAGATCATCCCTCCGGTCGATGGCGAGATCGCGACGGCGATCAAGGCGGTCGGGCCCGCCGCCGGAGTCCCGCGTCAGGAGGGGGTGCTCGACGGAACATCAGATCTGGGCACACCCCTCACAGGAGTGGAGGAGCAGTACCTGGTCGAGATGCTCGCATTCCGCGGCCCTCCGGTGCCGGGACCATCGCCTCGCATCGCATATACGGCGCTCCACGGCGTCGGCGGACCGCTGGCGCTGAGAGCGTTCGCCGCCGGCGGACACCAATCGGTGGCGGTCGTACCCGAGCAGTTCGACCCCGACGGACGTTTTCCGACCGTGGCCTTCCCGAATCCTGAAGAGCCCGGAGCGATGGACATGGTGGAGTCATTGGGCACCGTCGAGGCGGCCGATCTCGTCATCGCAAACGACCCGGATGCGGATCGGCTTGCTGTGAGCGTGCCGGACGCCGGCGGGTGGCGCCGATTGAGTGGAAACGAGATAGGGGTGCTGTTGGCCGACTTCGTGCTGCGGCGGGTGGGCACCGGCTCCGGAGATCTGGTCATCAACAGCATCGTGTCCTCTCCGATGCTGGGTGCGGTGGCGGCTGCACATGGGGCTCGGTTCGAGCAGACCCTCACCGGCTTCAAGTGGATCGCAAACGCCGCTATGGACCTCGAGCCTGAGGGGCTTCGCTTCGTTTTCGGATACGAAGAGGCACTCGGCTTCACGGTCGGCCCCGTCGTGCGCGACAAGGACGGAATCTCCGCGGCGGTGTGGTTTGCCGATCTGGTGGCGGCCGAGGCGGAGCACGGAAGAACCGTGCTGGATCGGTTGAGTGACCTGTGGGATGAGCACGGTCTGTGGATGAGCGCCCAGCACAGCGTGAAGCGGCCCGGAAGTGACGGCGCGATGGAGATAGCGGCGGCAATGGGCCGGCTCAGGACCGCTCTACCCGGCGAGGTTGCAGGCCGTGCGGTGGTCGGTGTCACCGATTTCGCCGAGGCTGCGGCCGAAAGGCCGCGCTGGCTTCCTGCCACCAACCTCGTCGTGCTCCATCTCGAAGGGGGAAGTCGGGTGCTGGCCAGACCGAGCGGCACCGAGCCCAAGTTGAAGTTCTATGCCGACGTCCGGGGAGCAGGAGAACCCGGCGACGTTGCTGCTGCGGCCACCGGCCTGGCGGAAGGTCTGGCAGCCGCCATCGGCCTCGAATGACGTCTCTGGCCGCCTTGGCGCATCGGGAGCGAACGGTCGTGGTCTTCACCGTCGCCTTCACAGTGTTCTTCACGGTGATCGGCCTCGCTCGACACGAGGCGTTTCTTTGGGTCTATCTCCCCGCCCTGGCGGCATCGGTGGCGATCGTTGCCTGGATCGATGGTCGATGGGGGCCCATCCCGTCCGTCCAATTGTGGATGCTGTCCGCGTGGGCCGGCCTCCACCTAGCGGGCGGACTGGCAGCCAACCCGACCGGGCGGACCGACATTCTGTACGGCATGTGGCTGATCGAAGGCGTGCTCCGATGGGACCAGATGGTCCACGGGTTCGGCATCGGGGCCGCCACCTTGACTCTCATCACGGCGGCTCGTGGTTCCGAGCGTCCGTTGTTGTGGGGCTTTGTGATCGGGCAGGGTGTGGGTCTGGTCAACGAGACCATGGAGAACGTGTTCGCCGCTTTCGTGGATAACTCCAACGTGGGTGATGCAGTCAACACCGCGTGGGATCTGGGTTGGCACCTGATCGGCGGCTCGGCGGCGGTCCTGTGGGTAGCGGCCAAGGGGGTTCCCGGACTGAGGGACTACCGTCGCACGGCGTGACCATTCCCGAAGCGACCCAGCGTGTGGTGGAAGCCGGCCGATTGCTCGGGTTCGAGGTAGACGTCCACTTGTTCCCCGAGGGTACGAAGACATCCCAGGATGCGGCCGATGCGATCGGGTGCGAGCTCTCGGCAATCGCCAAGTCGATCGTGCTCACCCTCGACGACACAGAGCAGGTCGTGGTGTTTGCCAGCGGGGACACCCGAATCGATCTCGAACTTCTCGCACATGCTGCGGGCGCAACGTCGGCACGGCGTGCCACCCTCGACGAGGCAAGAGCTGCCACCGGCTTTGCTGCCGGGGGAACGCCTCCATTCGGATACGCAGGCCGCCCGCTGCGCGTCTTTGCCGATGTCGCGTTGCGACGCCACCTCGATGTGTGGTCGGCAGGCGGAACTCCGACGACCGT
>JAZGIX010000063.1:0-2889 GCA_036482315.1 Acidimicrobiia bacterium
GGGGCTGTCCCCTCGTCGCATCTAGCCCCTCCACACTCCTGATCTCGTCCTCGTAGAGCAGCCATCCGGATTCTTTTGATTCATTTGAAACCCTAGGGCTTCAAACGAAAGGAAAGGAAACTGCGCATACGGCGGTCCGGGCAATCGAAGTTCCTCCTCGGGCGTCGATACTCATAATCCCAGCCTAGGACGAGCTCCTCCCACCAGTCGCACTTGCTTCAACAGGGCGAATGAGTGCGAGACCTGCGTTCTCTCGCATTCGGCCAAACACCCCAGCACCTGGGCTGCGGGATGGGGCGGTCTCTGCGTCTGAGGCCCGTTGAGGCAGCGTGGATCCATCCAGATTATGCAAACGGGGCGAGTGCCCACCTGCGTTTCCGCACCCCATGCGAACTTTCGCGGAAAAGTCCGCATGGGGTGCGGACCTTTCTAAGCAATTCAGCACCTTGGGACGGAGTTGAACCTGGAGAGAAAGCCGGCCGGCGAGCTGCTAGCCCGTGAGGACGTTCTCCCTCGTCGTCAGATGGACGATCTCGGGCTCAACGAGATGCACGAAATCTTCCCAGGCGAGACGCACCAGCTCCGAATGGGAGCCCGCGTTGAAGGCGATCTTCTCGTCCTCCGCGAGGCGCTCGTCCGCGAATACTTCCATGTCCCACAGGTTGCCGAACGGGGGCATAGCGCCCAACTCACAATTCGGGAACAGACCCTTGAAGTCGGACTCGGAGGCGAGCTCGACGGTGTCGGCTCCCGCCGCCTGTTTGAGAAGATCACGGTCCACGCGATCATCGGCCGGCAGCACCGCCATCGCCATATCACCGTCGATTTTCACCATCACCGTCTTCGCGAGCTCCTTCCCAGGGATGTGCGCGGAGGAGGCGATCTCCTGCGCGGTGAATGCCTGGGAGTGCGAGATCGTCACGTACTTGACGCCCTCGCTCTCTAGAAACTGCTTCAGTCTCTCGACCGGCATGTTGACCTCCCGCGGGCCAAATCTGTCCACCTGAGTCTTTTCCAGTTGAAGCCTAGGGTCAACCAACCACCACGTCACGTCGGGATCCTCCCAACTCTACCTGCCGGGAAAACCCCTCAGCCTCGCCGAGGACTTCATTGCGGTGCTCGTGGGAAACACCGCTCACCTTCGTTGCAGAGCCAGTGGCGAAGAATCAGGGCGAACTTCGGTGGTGAGGACAGCGAATCTGCTGCTCGCAGGTGACGGCGCTCGCAGCTGGGCGGGTTTCTACGCGGGTTTCGCTTGACTTGGCCAGCGAATCGGGCTAGAGACGATTAGCGGTGACCGCTAGTAGGTCCGCCAAATCTTAGCAAGTTAAGCTAAAATAACGGGTTACGGAAACCGCTTTTGAGTCCGGCGCGTCTGCCGCCAAACGATACTGCACCTTGGCGTTGCCCACCCAATGGGGGTCCCTGATCCCCAGGCGTCTGGTACGGATCCGAACCTGGAGAGGAAACATGGAGAGGTAGCGTCCGGGCTGCTCCGTTTCGCATCCGGCAGCTCCAAGCCGTTGATCTCGTCCTCGGAGAGCAGAAGGTCGGCCGACCAGACCGGCTAAGCGGTGGGCAGCGGTCGGTGGCGAGCAGGAAGCCTACTCCGACCACGAAGTCGAATAGCCCGCTGGGATCCTCAGGGCCAGATCCCCCGCTCGAGGGTCACCTGCGCCACCCGCTCCACGGCCAACACGAAGGCGCTGGTCCGGAGGTCGACGGGATCCAGGGGATCTCCCGGCCGGCCGTTTTTCCCTCGCTGTGCCTCCAGGCTGTCCAGCGACTCGTTGATCTCCTGCTGCTTGTCGATCACCGCGTCCGTTGCCCGCACCATCTTCTTGTGGAGCTTCTCGTTGACCTCGGACTCGTCCCACTGTTCGTTTTCGTTGTTCTGCACCCACTCGTAGTAGCTCACTGTGACGCCGCCGGCGTTGGCGAGAATGTCGGGCAGGACCGGGATGTCGCGCCCGAAGAGGATGCGGTCCGCCATCGGGGTGGTGGGGCCGTTCGCCGCCTCGACCACGAAGCGAGCCTGGACGTCGGCAGCGTTGTCGGCGCGGATCTGGTTCTCCAGGGCCGCCGGGATGAGGATGTCGCAAGGAAGAGCCAGCAGCTCCTCGTTGGTGATGTTGCGAGTGCCCTCGAGGTCGGTCACCGATCCCGTGGCCTGCTTGTGCTCCAGGGCCCTGGCCGGGTCGATCCCATCGGGGGCGAAGACGCCGCCTCGCGAGTCGCTCACGGCGAGGATGCGCGCTCCTGCTTCGGCGAACAGCGAGGCGGCGTTGTATCCGGCGTTTCCGTACCCCTGGATCACCACTGTCGCACTCTCGACGGACGAGAGACCCCGAACGACCCCCCGAGCGAGAGCCTGCTGGGTCGCGAACAAGACCCCCCGAGCGGTGGCCTCCCGGCGGCCGTAGGACCCGCCGATGCTCACCGGCTTCCCGGTCACCACGCCGAGGTTGTTTTGGCCTTTGTGCATCACGTCGTACGTGTCGTAGATCCACGCCATCGTCTTGGCGTTGGTGTTCACATCGGGGGCGGGGATGTCCTGGTGTGGGCCGATGGAGTTCCCGAGTTCGGCGATGTAGCGGCGCGTGATCTTTTCGACGTCTTCCTTGGGTAGCTGCTTCGGATCACACACCACGCCTCCCTTCGCTCCGCCGAACGGGACGCCCAGCACGGCGCACTTCCACGTCATCCACGAGGCGAGGGCCCGCACTTCGTCGACGGTGACGTCCGGGTGATAGCGGAGGCCCCCCTTACCCGGTCCGCGGGCCCGGTTGTGGATGACGCGATAGCCCTTGAAGTTCTTGACCTCCCCACCCTGGGTCTGGATGGGAAACTCGACGGTGATCGTACGGTCCGCGCGCTTGAGGAAGTACA
>JAZGIX010000064.1:0-9852 GCA_036482315.1 Acidimicrobiia bacterium
GCCTCCAGGAATTGCTCGATGAGATCTAGATGGGCCTGGTCTTTCGGTCGGTTGGCGACCCGCTTGAATTCGATGACGTGTCGCAATCGCACGAACGGAAGGTCGAGGATGACGTCGGCGGTATCGATTAGATCGGCGAGATCGAACGATCCGTATACCCAAGTCTTCCCGAAAGTAATTGCCCCGCCGTGAGTGCTCACGATCTGTACTCCCTCTTCGGGGAGGTCGATGAGCTGTCCGAGTTCGCAGGCTCGACTCCACGCCGAGCCTCGGCAGATGACGTCGAGATCACTAACGGACTCGATGATGCCCCTCGCAAGAAGAGGACCGCTGCCGAAGACGGCGTAGTGACCCGTCGGCAGCGCCATCGACCGCAACAGTTCGAACAGCTCTGTTCCGTGACCTGGCTCAGGCATTGATCGGGTCTGACTCTGCGTTCTCAGCCCGGGACGCAAAGTAGAAGGGGATCGCCACCACCTGAATCGCCGCGCCGACGACGTATGAGGTCGAGTAGGACCATACGTCTGCAGCTCGTCCCAGGGCCGGTTGGATCACGACCCCTCCGGTCGACCCCATCAACGAATCGAATGAGAGCACGGTGGCGCGCTGCTCCGACGGGATGATCGCGTTGATATAGGCCTGCCTCATTGGTCCGGCTGCGGCGAAGGAGAGGGCCCACACCACGATGGCCGCGATCGCCACGTAGAACGAATCGGTGAGGCCAACCAACACCATTGCCAATGTGCTCATTGCCCCGAAGAACACTAGGGCGTGGGTTCGGCGCGCGAAGAAGCGTCGGATGACGGGAACCAACAGTCCGCCCCCGATTTGGGCGCCGGCGACAATGGCGGCGGCGATCCCGGCCACGCCGAACGCGGTCTCGTCGCCGTACAACTCGAGCAGGTACGGCTGCATGGCGTAGAAGGCAAAGATTCCGACCCCGGCCGTAAACGGTGCGGCGAGCATCAACCAGCGGACCGGGCGGTTGCGCCAGCCGCCATCGATCGAGGCCCGCACAATCTTCCTCATCTCTTTGACGGGGCCGGCACCGTGTTTGGGTTCGAAGCCGATGTCCTTCATGAGCACGAGTGCGGCCAGGAAGGTGAAGCCGAGCATGATCGCGCGCAAGACGTAGGGAACTCCCAGATTCCAGTGCTGAGCGATGAATCCTCCGGCCACCGATCCGGTGAGCATCGCCGCACCGGCGACGGCCTGGCCGCGAGCGAACACCGATTCGAGGTCGTCGGTGAATCCGCTCGCATTGAGGGCGTCAACCAGCCATGCCTCGACCGCTCCGGAGAAGAAGGTGAACCCGAGTCCGATGAAGGCCGACCCGGCGGCCCATGCCCAGAACGGTGCTCCCGTCTCCCACATGAAGATGTAGAGCACGGTCGAGACCAACAGTGTCAGCGCCCCGAGAAGGTACGAGGCACGCCTGCCCCAGGTGTCGGCGACCACGCCCGTGGGGACCTCGAAGAGGACCATGCCCGCGGTGAAGAAGGCGTTGGCGCCGAACGCCTGAGCGTTGCTGAGCCCGGCATCGAGCAGGAACAGCGTGTTGATTCCCCAGATGAATGAGGCCGACAACGTCGACAGCAGGGTGATCAGCAGGTAGGTCCTCTGGACCGATCTGGCGGCATCTGGCATCCGGCGACCCTACCCAACACCGGGAGACAGCTCTCGAATAGGCTGTGACCGGATGGGTTTTCTCAACGCCTTCAGTGCGCTGGGTCGTTTCCTTGTCGCCGCGGCCGTCGCGAGCGTCGCGGCCGCGTTCCTATTCAGTGGGGATCCTCGGACGGTGCTGTTGATCGGGTCGCTGTCGATCGGAATCCCCGGCCTGGTGTTCGTCGGCATCGGGGCCCGGCTGGGCCAGGTGTCTGGGCTCGACAAGGGCTTGCGGGCCACCGGCGTGGCGGGCAGGGCAACCATCACCTCGCTCGGCGAGACCGGCGTGACCGTCAACGGCAGTCCGGTCATCGAGTTCGGCCTCGACGTGGACACGACTGCACATGCTCCTTACGCAACCACGATCCGACAGCGAACGCCGCGCCTTCTGCTCGGGGCGTTCGTACCCGGGCACACTGTCGGCGTCAGGGTGGATCCGACTAATCGCGAGCACCTGGCCATCGACTGGGAGGCAGCCACCGAGGTCGGGTCACGCCCGACCGCTTCGACAACCACGACCCCGACCGCGACGGGCGTGCGCGATGCCGAGGAACTGCTGCGCGCGGGGCGCCATGCCACAGCGCTTATTACTTCGATGGAGGATGCCGGCGACATGTCCGAACTGGGCCTGGTCGAAGTGGGCGCTCCGGGCGACGATGATCGCCTGTTCATCATCGGGCTTGAGGTGAAGCAGGCGGGGATGACTCCCTACGACGTCCGGGTCGCTCACCGTGTCCCGGAACGCCTCCTGGGGCGAGTCGGCCCGAGATCGCGGGTCGATGTGGCGGTCGACCGGAACGACGATCACGCGGTAGCGATCGACTGGAAGTCAATTAGTCGTTAGTCCTTAGTCCTTAGTCATTAGGAAGAGGGCTGCCTAATGCCTAATCCCTAACACCTAATTCCTAATTCCTTCCCAACGCCGCTTCTTCCGCCTCCTCGAGAACCCGCAACGCGTTCTCGCCCAGGACCTTGCGGATGTCTTGTTCGGTCCAGCCGCGTTCTAGGAGTTCTTCGGTGATTGCGGGGTAGCACGACACGTCTTCGAGCCCATCGGGTAGCTGTTCTACGCCGTCGAAGTCGGAACCGATGCCCACGTGTTCGACCCCGGCGACTCGGGCGATGTGTTCGATATGGTCCACGACGTCGGAGACGGACCCGTTGTCTTCGTCGAGGCCGTGCTGAACGGCCCGGGACGCAGCGGAATATGCGACCTCGTCTTTCGGGTCGAATTGTTCCCGCATTTTGCGCATCTCTTCGAACATGTCGAGAGCTGCGACGGCGGTGTCGTGGACGAGGAATGCGGGGATGAACGTCACCATCATCACTCCGCGACTTGCGGCAATCATTTCGATCACCTCATCAGGGACGTTGCGCGGATGTGGAGCCAGAGCGAACGCGGACGAGTGTGAGGCGATCACTGGTGCGCGGCTCGTCTCAATTGCTTGGCTCATCGTGTCCGCCGACACGTGGGATATGTCGATCAGCATTCCGATCCGGTTCATCTCCCGTACCACCTCGTATCCGAACTCTGTGAGACCGCCATGGCGAGCTTCGTCGGTGGCGGAATCGGCCCAGTCGTTCGTGTCCGCATGGGTGAGAGTCATGTAGCGCACGCCACGGGCGTGCAGCTCGCCCAAGACGGCGAGCTCGTTCTCGATCGAGTGGCCGCCCTCCGCGCCCATGAAACCGGCGATTCGGCCACCGGCGCGGATTTGCCGTGCCTCGGCGGCCGTGCCGGCAAGAGCTGTGAGATCGGGAGCTAGGTCGGACATCTCCTGCACGAGATCGATCTGGCGATGGGTGGCGGCGAGAGGTTCCGTGACCCAGCTTGGGACGAACACGGACCAGAACTGGACCCCGACGCCCCCTTCGATCATTCGGGGGAGGTCGGTGTGGTAGCCGACGAGCCGGGTGCGCGGATCGGCGGCAACCAGGGAGCCCTCGGCCCTGACCCGGATCTCCCACGGCAAATCGTTGTGTCCATCGACCACCGGGAGCGTGGCGTGAATACGCCCTGCCGCGTCGGCGCAGTTGGCGTCTGCGGATCCCATCCGGGGAATGGTACGCCGGTCGGGTGGAACCGCCCGCCCGGAGTGCTTGTCACCGACCGTGCCGAGCGCCACCAGCCGTCGCAGGTAGGTTGACCGGCTGCAGATCGGGCCCTGGTACCGTGGTCCGGTCGTCGCCGACAGCGATGACTCGGTGCCCAGCCGCTCGTCCACTTCATCGAGCCGTTGCGGGCGCCACCAACGCGACGGAATGAGACAAATGCCTAGCACTGCGGCGGACCAGGCGGCCGCCACCTCCTTCACCGCCCTCGGGGTGTCGGGAGAACTCGTCGAGGTTCTGACCGGCAGGGGCATCCTTGAGCCTTTCCCGGTACAAGTGATGACCATCCCCGACGCGATGGCCGGTCGTGACGTGTGCGGCAAGGCGCAGACCGGTTCCGGCAAGACGCTCGCGTTTGGGCTTCCCATGATCGAGCGCACGGCCAAGTCTCAGCCGAAATATCCCCGATCGCTGGTGCTGGTTCCGACCCGGGAGCTCTGTCGCCAGGTATCGGAGGAACTCAGTCCGCTGGCCGATGCTCAAGGGCTCAGCCTCGTATCGGTCTACGGCGGCGCCCCGATGGGAGCCCAGATCGACAAGATCAAGAACGGCGCAGACATCGTCGTCGCCACGCCGGGAAGGCTGATAGATCTTGTCGACCGCAAGGTCGTGAGTGTGGAGTCTGTCGAGTGTGCCGTGCTCGACGAGGCAGACCAGATGGCAGATATGGGTTTCCTGCCGCAGGTCCACGCCATCATGCGTGAGATCCAGGGCACGCCACAGGTGATGCTCTTCTCTGCGACGCTCGACGGTGCGGTGAGATCGCTCGTCAACGCCTATCTGTCGGACCCGGTACGTCACGAAGTCGAAACCTCGGGCGATATCGTCGACGAGCAGACCCATCGATTCGTGGCGGTTCACCACATGGACAAGGCGAAGGTTGCTGCCACCATCATCGGCAGCGTCGACCGGACCCTCATCTTCGTCGGCACCAAACGCAACGCCGATCGGGTGACTACGCAGTTGCGCGACGAGGGTGTCAAGGCTCGTGCCATCCACGGCGACAAACGTCAGAGTGAGCGCGAACGAGCGTTGGCGGATTTCATGGACGGTCGGCTCCCGGCGCTCGTTGCGACCAACGTGGCGGCTCGAGGCCTCCACATCGATGACGTCGACATCGTGATGCACTACGACCCACCGCAGGATTACAAGAGCTTTGTCCATCGTTCGGGCCGAACGGCCCGCGCCGGAGAGACGGGGCTTGTCGTCTCGCTCGTCGAGTGGGATCAGGTGGAGGACGTCGAACGTCTGCAGCGAGCTTCAGGTCTCAACTACGAGATCGTCAAGATGTATTCGAATGATGAACGGCTCGAGGACCTCGCCGGATTCGAACCGGACCGTGTCGAGTTCAAGCGGACCAGCGACGTGGACATCTCGAAGCGTTTTCGGACCCGCCGTCGCAAGCGCTGACTTCCGGAGCCTGCAGTCTGCAGCCTGCCATGCCTTCGATCTGGAGAAGGCCTATGGTGGTCGCGGTGCCGCCCATCGTCGGCTGCAATGACCTGAGGGGGTCCCCGTGAACACCGAGCAGTTGGAGCTACTCCAAGCCGTCGAACCGACGGTGGCGCGCCTCACCGCAGAGCATCGAGAGCGGCGCGAGGGTTGGTTTGCCCACGAGTTCGTCCCATGGGAGAAGGGCCGGAGCTTTGTAGACGAGCCCTGGGACCCCAGCCAGGCGACCCTTTCGCCAGAGGTTCGAACTTCGCTCGTTCTCAACCTTCTCACCGAAGACAACCTGCCCTATTACCACGCGGAGATTGCCGGTCGGCTCCCGAAGGACGGCGCCTATGCCGAGTGGGCCAACTTGTGGACGGCCGAGGAGGGGCAGCATGCGATCGCACTGCGGTCCTATCTATTGACCTCACGTAACTGCGATCCAGTGTCGCTGGAAGAGGATCGGATGGCCACGATGGAAGCCGGACACTTCTCCGGATACGAGGACCCGGCAGCCCTGTTCGTCTACACCTCGGCGCAGGAACTCGCGACTCGCGTCAGTCATCGCAATGCCGGCCGATTGGCCGACGATGAGACGGCATACGCCCTCATGGCTCGGATCGCCACCGACGAGAACCATCACTTCATGTTTTATCGGGGAGTGGCCGCCGAGATGCTCGAGCAGAGCCCGGAGACAATGCTCGAGCCGATCTTTCGGGTCTTCGACAACTTCAAGATGCCGGGCACGGTGATCCCCGGTTTTGTTCGACGGGCAGTCGACATGGCCCGGGTCGGTGTCTACAGCCTCCGCATCCACCATGATCGGGTCCTCGAACCCCTGCTGCGAGACTGGGGAATCGAGCACCTGACCGGCCTCTCGGCCAAAGCCCGTGAATTGCAGGAGAAGATCATGGAGATTCCGGATCGCGTTCTGAAAGGGGCCGAGATCTTTGAGCGACGAACGGCACGCCTCGCCGGCTCGGCTTAACCGCTTCCGGCACGAGCCCAGTCGGGGATTCGAAGCCCGGCACTGAAAGCACTCGTCACGGTGGCGGTGGTGACCACAGCAACAGATAGCGATACCGCTCCCAGGATCAGGTACATCACGATCAACTGGACGACGACGGCGTCGACCGGTTCGACCCCGGCGAGGAGCAGGCCGGTCATGGCCCCCGGGAGGGCTATGAGCCCGACGACCTTAGTCCTCTCGATTTGCGGAATGAGCGCCGTCTTGGCGGTCAGGGGGGCCACGAAACGGGAAACCTGGCGCCGGTCGAATCCGAGAGCAAGCAGAGTCTCGATGCGCCCCGGGTCATCGGTGAAGTAGGCCATCGCACGGTTCACCGCGAGCACAGTTGCCGGCATCGTGTTGCCGATCGTGATGCCGGCGATGACCACGACGTTGACGGGTGACGCCTCGATGATCCCGAATCCGAACACGACGGCCAGCGCGACACCTGCCGAGGCGGCGAGCGAGAAAAGGGCGGACTTCCACAAGCCGGGAATTCCCTTCGCTCGGCGGTCGGCCACGAACGCCGCCACCACGATCATCCCTGCGATCCACAGCCCGCTGTAGAGCGGTGCTTGAGCACTCTCGAAGATGAGCCGGAACACGGCTCCAACTGCGAGCAACTGCACTGCAGCACGTGCAGCGGCCCAAATGATCGACCGTTCGATTCCCAACCGCATTCGGAGCGAGATCGCCACCGCCAGGCCAATCAGCGTGAGCGACGACACCGCACCAAGTACGGAGACTGGTTCCATGGGATCAGGGTAGGAGGTCGTCGGCTGGCGCCGAGTGAGGCCCCTCGAGGGTGATCTCTCGCGGTTCGGATTGGACCACTCTCCCCTTTGGGGGGAGTCAAACGCCGCAGGCGTTTGGTGGGGGGTTGCAGGACTCGACAGCCGGAGATCGCTCTCGCGGTTCGCCCGAAGTATCGAACCGCCAAACCCTCGCGCCTCGGATTGGCACGCAACCCCCACCAGCTCGCTTCGCTCGCTGACTCCCCCCAAAGGGGAGAGTGTTCAGACGGGAACTGCCGGCCCCCTCGCACAACCCGACACTCGAGGGGGGAGTGTTTCCTCTTGCCAACGGCTAACGACTAACGACTTCTTCTCTACTGATAGCTCACATACACCGCGGTCGGCACCAGCTGAAGCACGTCGAACGGGGAGATTCCACCGGCGGGTCGATCCTCGTCGTAGAAGTTCTTCCAACCCCAACGCCAGGGATGGTCCTCCCATCCTCCGGTCAGGAAGTTCCACGTCACATACTTGTCGGGCACGGCTCCCTGACCGTCCATCTGGATGATCAGTTGAAGCTCGGGAGGTGCCTGAATCGTCTCGCGGTCCTCCAGCATGAAGTCCCGAAACTGATGCAGGAGCAGCACTTTTTGAGGCAGGTCGTTCTTCCTCACCAGGTTGGCCAGCCACTCGACCACCTGGTTCACCTCGGCCGCCTGGACTCGGCCAATCTGCTGAAGCGGGAGCTGCTCCGGGCCAAGGCGCCACTCCGGATCGAGTGCGAGTCCGACGTGCGGATTGAGCAGCGCCTGTTCGTACCTCATCGCCTGGCTGAGGAAGTCGGAACGACCGGGCTGGAGGTCCAAGATCACATACACGTCTTGCTGCGCGCCGATGTCGATCCACGGCTGGATGACCTCGTTGCCCATTTCGTTCGAATAGTCACCATCTCCGCCGGGGTTGCCCGCGGCGACCGTTGTGATTATCTCGAAAGTGGGGAGCGTGGGAACCTCGGCAGCCTCGAATTGGGCCGCCATGCCCTGCACCCGGGTGGCTGCCTCGGCCGGGCCCTGTTCGCCGAGCGCTCCCAGTGCGGTGGTGGTCGGATTGCCGTACAGCGCGACGAGTATCCGGGGAAGCACGAGGAAACCGCCCCCGGGGAGTTCCTCACCAGATCGAATCACGTCGAGTTGCCAGTGGCTGTCGGTGGTGACTTCGCCAAAGATCTGGATCGACCCGGGCCCACCAGGAATCGACTGGAGTGCACGGCCGGCGCCCGGCACTGCTCGCAGGTCCGCACTGTCGACGAGGGAGGCGATGGCTCCCGAGGCTGTGGCCGTGGCGAAGGCTGCCAGGGCGGTCGCGGCATCGTTCCCATCGACCAGGATGGCGACCCCGGTTACGCCGGTTCCCGCGGTGAGGCTAGGAACCTCGAATTCGACCTCCACCGGTGTCGGAGGAACCGTGGTCACCGGCGTTTGGTCGCTGCTCTGCGTCGTGATGGTCGTCGCCGGTACTACAGGCGGGATCAGTCCGGTGCGCGCTTCGATGGCATTGAGGGCGGTGATGAGCGTCGCGGCTCCGGTATCCGCGGGCAGTGGGATCGTCGAATCGAACCCGGCAAGTGCGTTGATCTGCTCGGCGAGGCTTGAGGTGTCACCGCTGAGGGTGACGATCTCGGTCCAAGCGGGAGCGGTGAAAGTGACGTCGTCTCCGACGGCGATGATCTGTCCGGGGGCGAGGCGCTCGATTTCGAACCCGATGATCCCGGCGGCGTTGGCAGATCCGACCAGCAGCGGGGCTTTGAGCGCCGCCGCGAGAACGGCTGCAATCGCGACTCGGTTGAGGTCGAGGTCGCTGACGATCACCGCCTGTGTGGCGCATTCGAAGGTGGCTTGTGAGATGTGTACAGAGGCCAGCCCCGGTCCCTCATTGAAGAACTCGGTGCTCGGGTTGGGAGTCCCGGCGCGCACCACGGGCGTGTCTGCAGCGCACACCGGAGGTGGAGGAGGTGTGTTGGGCGGTGCGGTGTCCCCAACGACGACGTTTCCATCCGACGAAGTTCCGGTCACGATCGGCGTCGAGCCGGAACCACCGACGCAGGCACTTGCAATGAGAACAACCGCGAGCGCGAGCGTGTACAGGCGGAGAATTCTCATGCGTTGGGGAGCGTAACTGGGTACCTCCGTTGAGTCGGCATCCAGCCCCAGCCACCGAGTCCGCGCCTGTCGGCGCGGCGCTGATTTGATGGCTCTACGGCGCGGCCTCTTAGGCTGCGCCCATGCGCAGTGACGCCACCACGGTCCATGACTACCTGAAGTCCCTCCCGGAGGATCGTCGCATTGCTATCGAGCAGGTTCGCGAGACGATCACCGTCAACCTCCCCGATGGCTACGTGGAAGTTATGAACTGGGGGATGATCTCGTATGAGGTGCCGCTCGAGACCTACCCCGACACCTACAACGGCCGGCCGCTCATGTACGCCGCGTTGGCCTCGCAGAAGAACTACATGTCCGTGTACCTGACTTCGGTGCACGTCGATGAGCGAGGCGCCGCTGCGTTCAAAGCTGCCTACAAGGCCACCGGCAAGCGGCTCGACATGGGAAAGTCGTGTGTGCGCTTCAAGCAGATCGATGATCTGCCTTTGGAGTTGATAGGGGAAGCGATCAGGTCGACTCCGGTGAGTGATTTCATCGGTCTCATGGCCCGCGCTGCGTAAGCGGGTTTTCGACGCTGAGGAGCTCGACTCCACCGAGCGGTACAGGCTGATGTCCGGACTCATCGTGCCCCGGCCGATCGGCTGGGTCGGCTCCCGCGGTGCGAATGGCATCAACAACCTGGCCCCATTCTCCTTCTTCAACATGGTGTCAGGTACCCCACCCACGTTGCTATTCA
>JAZGIX010000065.1:0-5711 GCA_036482315.1 Acidimicrobiia bacterium
GTCAGCCTCGAATCGGACCCGCCACGCATTAGATCGTCGAAGTAGTTCCACCATCCCATGAAGTGACCGGGCAGAAGCGCAAACGCCGACATGATGTTGGGTACGAATCCCAGCTTCTCGCCGAAACCTTCCACCACGGCCCGCACATCGTCGGGCCACTCCGTCTCCGGCGGGACTCTCAACTGCGAAATCGGGATCTCAGTACTCATCTCGTCCCCTCCTCCAATACCAGTGGACAACTCAATGGTCCTGACCTGAAAACGTTTACGGCCGGTTCTCTTCCAGCATCCCCAGCATGCGATCAGATCTCTCTTTGAGGGTGTCGAGGTCGGCCATCATGCGGTTGGGGGGAAATGACTCCGGCATGCCGGCCAACATCCGGTCGCACATCTCGGCGCAATGCTCTCGCATGGCAGGGCCCATACTCTCAGCCATCTTGCGAACCGCCACAAAGACCCCGATGGCGACCACCAAGAACACAATGAGACGCCTCATGCGTTGTCCTCCAGCTTGCGGCGCATGGCGTCGAACTGCCCGTCGGTGAGGTCACCGGCGGCGTAACGGCGCCTCAAGACTGCCATGGTGCCCTCCGAACGGTGGCTGGCCTCATCCGGGTAACCGCCGACACGATCCATCCACATCCCAGAGCCGCGACGCCAGAATCCGAAGATCATCAAGATCACCAGGACCATGAAGACCATCGGAACGACCATCCACCAACCACTCCCATCAAACATGTGACCACCACTATCGAACAACGAACTATTACCTACAAACATTGACCCTCCTCCATTCGGCGACGAGACGGCACCGCACCCTCGAATGACCCCCCTCTGCTCCGCAGCCCCTACCGGGTAAGAACCACAATGGTCGGTGAGCCCTCGATGCCACTAGGGCACAAAGACCCTTGAGTGATTGTGAAGACAATCACGAGGCCGGACCTTTGTGAACCCCGCTGTGTCGGGTTTGCGGCGTTTGGTGGCGGGTTCGCCGGGTCGAAGTCGTTGCTGGTTGCATGTTGAAGTTGGTGGCAAGAGCGGTCACCCGGTTCCACGCCAGCCATGGAAGGTTCAAGCGGGGCGTCGTTCGCACCGGCCATGCGATCTATATGGCGGTCCCCCCTCCGTTCCGAAGACATGTGGCCGCCGGCTATATCAGGGTCACACTTTTCCTGAAGCGCGTGACCCGGGTGGAGGAGCAGACCGAGGTCACGCCGATAACGGATGCAGGCACGCTTTCCTTCTGGGGTGTTCCAGAGGTTGACATCGCAACGTTCAGCCTGTCCGTTGTGGGCGCCGTCGAACGACCGCGCTCTTTCGACTACGAGGAGCTCATGGCGCTGCCAGCAGTCGATGAGCTCGTCCGCATGGACTGCGTCGGCGGTTTCCGCAACAACACCTACATGAGAGGTGTCCGCCTCGACACGCTCTTCGAAACCGTCGGCCCGGCACCCGGGGCACGGCGGGCCGTGTTCCATTGCGCCGACGACTACTTCGAGTCGATCACGCTCGACGACCTTCGCCGGCACGATGCCTTTCTGGCGTACTCGGTGAACGGCAGCGCGGTGCCCCACCTCGGCTATCCCCTCCGGCTGGCGATTCCGGGCAAGTACGGATACAAGTGGCCGAAGTGGGTGACCCGGATCGAGATCGTCTCCGACGACCGAAAGGGATACTGGCCGGAGCGCGGCCTCCCCGACAGAGGCAACGTGGGCGATCGCCGTTAGCAGAAGCCTCTCACTGCAAAACCCAGGCCTGGATTTCAGGATCACCCCGATCCCCGTCCGCCAACTAGATTCGGTCGATGGCCCAACTGCCCACCGGGACCCTTACGTTCCTCTTCACCGACATCGAGGGGTCGACGCGTCTCCTTCATGAGTTGGGTTCACGATTCGGACCGACGTTGGAGCGGCATCAAGTCTTGGTCCGCGACGCCGTCAGCAGCCACGACGGAGTTGAGGTCCACACGGAAGGCGACTCATTCTTCTGCGTCTTTCACACGGCAGGCGAAGGGCTGGCGGCCGCCGCCGAAATCCAGCGCAGCATGGCCGCCGAAGACTGGATTGACGGCAACAAGGTGAGTGTTCGGATCGGTGTTCTCACAGGAGTCGCGATCCTGGGGGGTGACGACTATGTCGGATTGGATGTCCACCGTGCCGCCCGCATCAGTGAGACGGGTCACGGTGGCCAGATACTCGTTTCTGCTTCGACCCGTGTGCTGGGTGAGGCTGGTCTTCCCGTCGGAGTGACGATGCTCGATTTGGGCGAATTCCACTTGAGGGACCTGGATGAGCCCGAGCACCTGTTTCAACTCGTCATCCAAGGCTTGAACTCGACCTTCCCCCCACTACGGAAGCTCGATCTGGGCCCCTCCAACCTCCCGGTGGCGCCGTCGAGCTTTGTGGGGCGTGGTCGTGAACGACAAGCGGTCGAGAAGCTGCTTGGCGAGTCGCGATTGGTCACGATTACCGGTATGGCGGGTGCAGGCAAGAGCCGGCTTGCGCTCGAGGTCGCCGCCGAGTCGCGCGAGGCCTACCGCGACGGCATCTGGCTCGTGGGAATGGCCCCGGTCAAGACCGATGATCTAGTGGCGCAGGCGGTGGCTCATGCCATCGGTCTCCAGGAGTCGGCCAGTCGTTCTGCAGTCGACGTGCTGATCGAATATCTCGGTGATGGCAGCTGCCTGATAGTCCTCGACAACTGTGAGCACGTCATCGACGGAGTGGGCAACCTGGTGGGTGTGCTTGGCGCTGCTGCTCGGAATGTCAGAGTTCTCGTTACGAGCCGACAGGTTCTCGGGATCCCGGGCGAGGCACGCTACCCGTGTCCTCCCCTGGGGACACCGGAGGAATCGACGACCTCGCTGTCCGGCGTGCTGGATTTCGATTCGGTTGTCTTGTTCGATACTCGGGCCAAGGAAGTTGACCCAGCCTTTGTGATCGGTGACGACAACGCAGCGGTCATAGCCGCGATCTGTCGACGCCTGGATGGCATGCCGCTCGCCATAGAACTCGCCGCCGCGATGGTTCGGATCCTTACTCCGCAAGAGATACTCGACCGTCTCGATCAACGCTTCGATCTGCTGACCGGCGGGCCGCGTACGGCCCCGTCGCATCAACAGACGTTGCGGGCTGCTCTCGACTCCACGTTCGAACTCCTCGACGATCACCAGCAGGAGTTTGCAGCGCGAATCGGCGTGTTCGTCGGCAGCTTCGACGCAGTGGCCGCGGAGGCTGTCGCTTCGGGCGGCGAGATTCCTCGGTCCGGCGTCATCGGCGGTCTGTCGGCTCTCGTCGATCGATCGTTGATTACGAGCCGTCAGGTCGGTGGCGAGCTCCGGCTCACCGTCCTCGAGTCCGTTCGCCAATACCTGCTGGCCGAGCTCGAGTCGCGAGGCCAGCTCGAGGAGCGTCGAATTGCTCATGCCGAGTACTTCGAGGATCTGGTGAAGGCGGCTTCTGCCGGCCTGCGGGGGCCCGACCAGGACACTTGGGCTGCACGGGTCAACGCCGACATTGGGAACGTTCGCTCTGCGATCACCTTCACGGCCGCCCAGGGAGACGACGCGGCGCTTCGGATTGCGAACGGAACCTTGCTCTTCTGGCTGACTCGCGGTGACTGGTCCGATGGACTCCACTGGACCCGGGTCGCTCTCGATCACACCTCGACCGAGGACTCGGCTCTGCGCGCACGGATGCTCGCCTCCGCCGGCTTCTTTGCGAGCGATCTCGGAGAAGCCGAGCGCGGCATCGCGGATTTGGAGGAGGGCCTTGCCATGGCCCGCCGAGTCGACGATCTCCACGCTCAGGGCTACTGCGCGAGTTTCCTAGGTGCGGAACTGAGCCGCCGTGATATGGATCTCGATCGTGGACTGGCGCTCCTGATCGAGGCTCAGGGCATCTACTCACAACTCAGCGAACCCTACGGCGAAGCTTGGGTGATCCGCTATCTGGGTCTCTCGTATCAGGAACGTGGGGATCTCGAAGAGGCCATCAGGTTGCACAGCCGATCTCTCGAGACCTTCCGAGAAGTAGGCGATGTTTGGAACATTCGTCGGTCGCAAGCCCTTCTGGCCGAAGCGATGCACACAATCGGCGAACTCTCGAGCTCCCGTGACTTGTACGAGCAGAGTCTGCGCGGTCCTTCCGACGTTCGGTTCAAGGTCGTAATCGCCCATGCCCTGAAGGGCCTGGGCAAGGTGTCACTGGCAAACGGTCAACTCGACGAAGCCTCCGATCATCTCCGTGAAGCTCTCAGCGAACTCCAAGCGATCGGCGACGTAGCCGGGGCCGCCGAGACAAGGGGTCACCTGGCGATGGTCGAGCTCGGCAGGGGTGATTGGGCCACAGCCGAAGAGGGCCTCATTGAGAGTCTGTGCACATTTCGTGAGATGAACGATCAGGGGGGCGTTGCCTGGAGCCTGGAACGCCTCGCGGCGGTGGCAGCGGCGCGCAGCTCATTCGAGAAGGCTGCGCGGTTGCTCGGTGCAGGCGCCGGGATCAGGGAACGTACCGGATCGAGACGTGCCAGGGTCGATCAGCCGGACTTCGACCGGCTTATGGCTGCGACCCGGGAGCAACTCGGCGATGAAGCTGCTGCGGCCGAAACGCAGATGGGGGCCGAACTCGACTTCGAAGCGGCAGTCACGCTCGGCACCGAAACTCGCAATAGCTGACGTCTCGGAGGGGGCGCCTCATGGCGCCACAGACTTGGCTCTGTTGATCAGCCGGGAGTGGCGGTCCTGCCGAGTCGGCATTCGGCGAGTTCACCGTCGAGTCCTCGTAGGAACCCGGCCATATGGGAGAGCAGCCGGGCCGCCAACTCTCCGTCCGATTTCACAAGTTGGAGAAACCCGGAACCGTCGATGGCCAGAACCTTCAGGGGCCCGGCGGCCGTCACCGTTGCCGAGCGGCTGCCCCGATCGAACAGCGCGACTTCTCCAAAGGAGTCGCCCGGCCCGAGACGAGCGACCTCGCGATCACCGATGGTCACCACGGCATCTCCGTCGACGATCAGATGCATGGCGTGAGCGCCGGCGCCTTCGCGTACGACGGAGTGGCCCTCGTCGTGATCTACTTCCCGCGCCAGCCGAGCGATCTTGTCGAGGACCGACTCGTCCAGCCCAGAAAAGAGTCCGATCCCGCTCAGTAGCTCTACATGTTCTTCGGTCGCGGTCATTGGAATCCCTCGTTCTGAGACAGCCTCATCGTACGCCGCCCATTCGAGAGGCCGCCGCGTTCGGAAAGGTGCTTACGCTTGTAGGAGCCCGTGCAAATCAGGGTCGACCCGCTGTGTCGGGTTTGCGGCGTTTGGTATGGCACCCCAGGTCGCCCCAAGCATCTGTACTCGCCGCTTGGACCCCAGGACGCCGAGGAGATGGGGCGCAGCGCCCAGTCGTAGGCGCGAGTCTGCGGTTGACTTCGAGCTTCAGACTCGGTGATCGACGCCAACCCCGGTTAGGTTGTGGCCTCTTGAAAGCCAGAACCCCAAGCCACATCGACCGTGACGTCGAGTTCGGTCACGTCAAGGCGACTCATCACCGCTATGCGGTGATTCTGTTGTGGTGGCTGATCGCGACGACCGCGGTGCTGGTCGCCATGACAATCGGCCCGGCCCGGGAGCTCATCGAGCGCGTCGACGAATGGTGGCTCGACCTGATGGTCGACGCCGAGGTGGGTGGGCTGACCACCTTGGCCGAGGTTCTGGCGTATG
>JAZGIX010000066.1:0-3448 GCA_036482315.1 Acidimicrobiia bacterium
ACGCTGACACCGGAACTCACCTGGCTACTGGTTACTGGCTACTGGTTACTGCTACCGCGAGCTCACCCCACAGGTCCTGCTCCGCGATATCCACAATCGTCCACGCCATGGCTAGCGCTCCGTCGCGCATCGCCTTCTCCCCGTCTGCGGTAATCGTGTGGGCGGCGAATTCGGGTTGATGGTTGACCGCTCCCTCGGTGTCCATCCCGATCATCGGGTGGATGCTGGGAACCTCGCGGCTCACGTTGCCCATGTCGGTGGAACCGGCCGCACCAGGATCCTCGTCGGCGGCGCGCCCCATCGGACGGCCCAGGGTGTCGCAGTTGGCGACGAACAGATCCGCCATGACCGGGTTGCTCGCCATCTCCGTGTACTCGTGTCCGTTGAAAGCGATCTCGACGCCACACCCGGTGGCAGCCGCGGCGGCGTCGACGAACGCCCGGAAGCGCTCCATCAGTTCTTCGAGTCGCTCCTTGGTGGCGGCTCGGACGTACCACTCGGACTTCGTGTACGACGGGATGATGTTGGGGGCATCGCCGCCGTGGGTGATGATCCCGTGCATCTTGTCGGTGGGATGCATCTGCTGCCGGAAGTTGCTCACGGTTACGTACAGCTGCACGAAGGCGTCGAGCGCATTGAGTCCCTCCCACGGCGCCGCGGCCGCGTGAGCATCCTTGCCCTTGAATTCCACTTCGAAGTGGTGGATGGCAAGCATGCTCGGATCGACGACGTTGCGGGGGCTGGGGTGAATCATCATCGAGGCCGTCACCCCTTCGAATGCCCCGGCCTCGATCAGGTCGACCTTGCCTCCGTGGTGTTCCTCGGCAGGCGTTCCGAGCACCGTTATCCGAAAGCCCATTTCGTCGGCCGTCTCGGCCACGGCCACAGCCGCCCCCAGAGCCGACGTTGCGATGATGTTGTGCCCGCAGGCGTGTCCGACACCCGGTAGTGCATCCATCTCGGCGCAGATGACGATCTCAGGGCCCTGAGAGCCTGCTCGGGCTACGAAGGCAGTGTCCAACCCGTATGCCGGGTATTCGACCTCGAATCCGTTGCCGCTCAGGAATTCGACCAGCTTCGCCGACGTCTCGAGTTCGACGTAAGCCGTCTCCGGATGTTCGTACATCCAGCGGCTGATCTCTTGCAGTTCCGATTCAACGGTCTCGAATCGCTCTTGGGCGGCCGCCTTCCGGGCCATGTGAACCTCCGGTCTCGATCGCCCGGACCGTACCAGCGGCCCAGGAGCCAGCAGTCCGATACCCGATCTAGACGGCGTCTGGATCTAGGCGATTGACGCGCCTGTCCGGCGAGCGTTGGACCACGGTCGAGATACCCGATACCCGAAACGAGATCGGGCATCGGGCATCGGGCATCGGGCATCGGGCAACGTCTCGAGACTGGATACTGCCCGCGTCGGGCTAACGCTTCCGCAACCGTTGAATCGCCGACCCGAGCATCCCGGCGGCGGCAACCAACAGAATGGCCCGCATGACCTCGTTGTCGAAAAAGAAGGCGCCAACCCCGAGTCCGATCGCATTCAGCAGATGCGCCAGACCCTTCTTCCCGGACACGGCCTGGAACAGCCGGCCGGCGGCGATCCCCAGGAACCAGGCGCCGATGAAGGGGTACCAGGCGTTGTCGGTCCAGCCCGAGGTACGCGCCAATATCCCAAGAACACCGATGGCGGCTATCGAGAAAGTTCCCGGATTGAACGCCACCACGACACGGTCGCCGTTCGCCAACTCGTCGTCCTCGATGACGATGTCTTCAGAACCAAGGCGACCCTCCCGCTGCGCCTCGTCGATTTCGGACTCCACTTTGTCGACGATCCTTTCGATGGCGTCGCGAACGACCTGACCGGTTCCGCTACGGGCCTCGGATCGCTTCGGCTTGGCAGGCCCACGATCGGCCGGGTCTCCTCCGAAGGCGTCGGGCCCGATACGGTAGAGACAGATCGACTGGTCGATGTTCTTCAGGGTTCGGGTGCCCATTTCCTCGAAAGGGAGGTCGCTGCGAGCCTTTACCTGCTGATACACGGCCTCCGAGAGAACGATGCCGCCGGGGTCGGCCAGTTGTTCGAGCCGCGCCGCAATGTTCACCCCGTCGCCAAAGACGTTGTACTCCTCGACAAGGACATCGCCGAGGTGGAGGCCGATCCGTGCCTCGATGCGCTCCTCCTGCGGGATGGCGGCATTCTCGGCATGGAGGTGCCGCTGAATCTCGGTGGCACAGTCGAGCGCCTCCACAATCGAATCGAAATCCCCGAACACCGAATCGCCGGCAGTCCCAACAACCCGTCCCCCATGCTGCTCCACCGTCTCCCGAACGTACGCGTGGAACTCGAGGATGAGCGACGTGGTCCCCTCCTCGTCACGCTCCATCATCTTGGAGAAGCCGACCACGTCGGCCATCAGAATCGCGGCGAGACGGCGGCGCCGGAGCTTGGGATCAGCCACGCTGCGACAGTACCAACTCGGTCTGGCCGGTGACGATGCCCGACAACCGATGCCCGATCGGGAATCGGGGGTCGGGAATCGGGGGTCGGATCAGAGAATCTGACTCAGGAAGAGCTTCGTTCGGTCGTGCTCCGGGCTGGTGAAGAAGTGCTCCGGCGTTCCCTCTTCGACCACCAGGCCGAAGTCGAAGAAGAGCACCCGGTCGGCGACTTCCTTGGCGAAACCCATCTCGTGGGTCACCACGATCATCGTCATCCCGGACAGAGCAAGCTCCTTCATCACGTCGAGCACTTCCTTGATCATCTCCGGGTCGAGAGCCGAGGTCGGCTCGTCGAACAGCATGATCTTCGGCTCCATGGCGAGTGAACGGGCGATCGCCACCCGCTGCTGTTGGCCACCCGACAGCTGGCCCGGAAACTTCTCGGCCTGCTCGGGGATGCCGACGCGCTCGAGCAGTTTCATGGCGTCCGCCTCGGCCTCCGCCTTGGGCTTCTTGCGGACCCAGATCGGAGCCAGAGTGATGTTCTGCATCACGGTGAGATGCGGGAACAGGTTGAACTGCTGGAACACCATCCCGACCTCGGAACGGATCTTCTCGATGTTCTTGAGATCGTTCGACAGCTCGATGCCATCGATGATGATCGTCCCCTCCTGATGCACCTCGAGCCGGTTGAGAGTGCGAATGAAGGTGGACTTACCGGACCCCGACGGCCCGATCACCACGACGACCTCCTGCTCCTTCACCGAGGTCGTGATGCCCTTGAGCGCCTGGAAGTCGCCGAACCACTTCTTGACGCCCTCGCAAACGATGATGTCTCGTTTGTCGTTCATGCCGGCTCCTTCTCCATGTTCTTCATGATCTAATACTCACCCAGTCCAACCTTCTTCTCGAGCCTGAGGCTCGCCCGCGAGAAGCTGAAGGTAAACATCCAGTACACCGCAGCAATAAAGACGATGTTCTCCAGCTTGATGCCCAGGAAGATCGTCTGGGC
>JAZGIX010000067.1:0-3142 GCA_036482315.1 Acidimicrobiia bacterium
GGCCGGGCAGCGACTCGAGCGGTGAGCCCTTCTACGGGCCATATGAGGCGCAGGACCTCCTGGCCGCTCACCAAGAAGAGATCGGGGTCGAAATGGTCCCCTTCAAGATGATGGTCTACCTGCCCGAAAGCGACACGTATGCGCCGATCGACGACGTGGCCGAGGGAACTCCGACGCTCTCGATCTCGGGCACGGACCTGAGGGAACGACTGGCCGATGGCCGCGAGATCCCCGAGTGGTTCACGTTCCCGAAGGTCGCAGACGAGCTCCGTCAGACCCATCCGCCGCGTAGCCACCAGGGCTTCACGGTGTTCTTCACCGGCCTGTCCGGTTCGGGTAAGTCGACGGTCGCCAACGTCCTGCAGGTCAAGCTGCTCGAAATGGGCGGACGACCGGTCACGCTGCTCGACGGCGACATCGTTCGCAAGAATCTCTCCTCAGAGCTCGGATTCTCGAAAGAGCACCGGGACCTGAACATCCAGCGGATCGGCTTCGTCGCGTCCGAGATCACGAAAAACGGCGGAATCGCCATTTGCGCTCCCATCGCGCCGTACGACGAGGTTCGACAGACTGTCCGCGCAATGATCGAGCCTTACGGCGGATTCAGTCTCGTCCACGTATCGACCCCGCTCGAAGTCTGCGAGCAGCGCGACCGCAAGGGCCTCTACGCCAAGGCCAGGGCAGGCATCATCAAAGAGTTCACGGGGATCTCAGACCCCTACGAAGAGCCGGATGACGCCGAGGTCGTGATCGACACTTCCACGCTGAGTCCGGACGAGGCGGCACAGCGCATCATCCTGCACCTCGAGGCCGAAGGCTTTATCGAAGCCGAAAGAGGCTGACGCAAGTACTCAGTATCCAGTATCCAGCCAGAACGCGCTCTGAGTCTTACTGGTTACTGGTTACTGGTTACTGGCTACTGGCTACTGGTTACTGGCTACTGGCTACTGGCTACCACTCTCAACCCAGCCAGTCGGCGATTCGATCCGCCACCGCGGCTCCGGTGAACCCCCACTCCTCGGCGATGCTCTTCCACGGAGCGGATGCACCGAAGTGGTCGATGCCGATCACCAGCCCATCCGACCCGGCGAATCGATGCCAGCCCATCGTGACCCCGGCCTCGAGCGTCGCCGTCGGGAGCCCCCCGAGCACCGAGTCTCGGTAGGACTGCTCCTGAGCATCGAAGGCCTCGACACACGGCATCGACACGACCCGCAGAGAGATGCCCTCGCCCGAAAGCAACTCGGCCGCCTCCAGCGCCACGTGGACCTCGGACCCGGTGGCGATCAGGGTCGCACCGTCACCATCGCGCAACACATACCCACCGCGGTGCAGCATGCCCTCTTTTCCCGAGCGGTCGAGCACCGGTATGCCCTGTCTGGTGAGCAGGATCGCGGTCGGTCCGTCGGTGCGACGCAGCGCCATCTCCCAGGCCTCGGCCGTCTCGGTGGCATCCGCCGGCCGCACCACCCACATGTTGGGCATCGCCCGCAGCGATGCAATCTGCTCGATCGGCTGGTGCGTCGGCCCGTCCTCTCCCAGAAAGACCGACTCGTGGGTGTAGACGAAGATGCTCGGTGCATCCATGACAGCCGCCAGACGGGTGGCGGCCCTCATGTAGTCGTTGAAGACCAGAAACGTCGCTCCGTACGCACGAAAACCACCGTGGACCGTGATGCCGTTGACGATGGCCCCCATAGCGTGTTCGCGCACGCCGAAGCGGATGTTCCTTCCGCCGATGTCGTCTTGAATCTCGGCCGCGCCGGCGATGAGGGTGTTGGTCGATGGAGCCAGGTCGGCAGATCCGCCGATCAGTCCCGGGACCTTGGGAGCAAGGTCGTTGATCGCCCGCTCCGACGCCTTCCGGGTCGCGACGAGTTCCCCGACCTCGTAACCGAGCGGCCCCACTTCAACATCGATCGGGTCGAATTGACGAGCCCACCGGTCGGCAAGTTCTCCGTCGGCAGAGAAGACCGCATCCCGGCGCCCCTCCCACGCGATGCGAGCGGCGTTGCCGGCCTCCATCGCAGCCGAGAAGAAGTCGTAGACCCCTTCCGGGACGTGGAACAGCGGATCGACCGGGAAGTCCATTGCCGCCTTGGTGGCGGCAATCTCACCGTCTCCCAGCGGGCTCCCGTGTGACTTCGACGTGTCCTGCAACGTCGGCGCGCCGTGAGCGATGTGCGTGTGACACGAGATCAGCGAGGGACGATCCTCCGCCCGAGCCGCAGTGATCGCCTCATGAATGGCCACACGATCGTGCCCATCGACATCCAGCACATGCCAGCCGTACGCTCCGAATCTGGCGTTGACATCTTCGGTGAAGGTGATGTCGGTGCTTCCACCGATCGAGATCTCGTTGTCGTCGTACAGATAGACGAGCTTGGAGAGGCCGAGGCGACCGGCGAACGAGGCCGCCTCGGACGAGATTCCTTCCATCAGATCCCCGTCGCTTACAAAGGCATATGTCATGTGGTCGATCAGATCCGCCCCGAAGTTGCGTCGCAGATTGGCCTCGGCGAGCGCCATCCCGATCGCGGTGGCAAACCCCTGGCCGAGCGGCCCGGTAGTCATCTCGATACCGAGGCCGGGCTCTCGCTCCGGGTGCCCCGGCGTCCTCGAACCAAACCGGCGGAAGCTCTTGAGGTCGTCCATTGTGAGCCCGAAACCAGCCAGATGCAGCAACGAATACATCAACATCGAGCCATGCCCGTTCGACAGCACGAACCGGTCCCGGTCGGGCCAATCCGGCATCGCCGGGTCCACCAGCAAATGCTTCGTCCAGAGGACGGTGGCAATGTCGGCCATACCCATCGGCATACCTGGATGACCGGAGTTGGCCCGCTGCACGCCATCCATGGCGAGTGCCTTGATCGTGTTCACGGCGAGTTGCTCGGTACTCATCGACCTTCCTGACAGCGGGGACGCTCAGGGTAACGATCAGGACGACCCGCCTAATCCCCCCTCTTCTCCGAACTGCAAGCTGCAAGCTGCCTGCTGCATGCCTTCCACTACTCGACAACGCGCAAGTAACGCTCCGAGCGATTGAGTTCGTCGACGCCGGATTCGCCGCAGACGACAATGTCTTCGAGCCGCATCCCCCACTCCCCCGACGTGTAGATGCCCGGCTCGACGGAAAAGG
>JAZGIX010000068.1:0-18614 GCA_036482315.1 Acidimicrobiia bacterium
TCGCTTCCCCGATCAGAGATCGTTGCCGACATTCACTGCGTGACCAAGTGGACCAGGCTCGACACCCACTGGGAGGGCGTCGCGGTGTCGGATGTATTGGAGCTGGTGGTTCCACAATCACATGCGAGTCATGTCGTAGTCAAAGCCGAGCACGGCTTTACGGCCAACCTGCCACTCGAGGACTTCGCACGGCCCGGGAATCTATTCGCCTGGCGACACGACGGTGAAGATCTGACGGTCGACCATGGTTGGCCGCTGCGGCTGGTGGTCCCCCATCTCTACTTCTGGAAGTCGGTCAAGTGGGTACGGGGCTTTGATCTGCTCGATCACGACGAGCCGGGTTTCTGGGAGCGCAGCGGTTACCACATGTATGGAGATCCATTCCGGGAGCAGCGCTACTGGGGTGACTGAGCGGTTCCGAGCTCAAGTTGAGCCACCCCAGGTGCCGAATACCAATTGATGGAACGTGACAGGGATGGCGCCGTGGAAAGCGGCGCGATCCTTATCGAGTACGGCATGATCCTCGTGGCCGTCCTGCTGGTGAGCTTCGCCCTCGTCCAGTTGATCGGCGGCGAGGTCGTCGGAATGTTCAATCGCGCAGTTGACCTCTTCGGCTAAGAGGGCGCGCTACTGGTGCGGTCGCCTCGAGGTCCTACAGCTTCAGTTGAGGGATGACGGCGCCGACCGCCCGCGAGTTTCCCATCACGTAGAAGTGCACCGCAGGGACCGCGTGGTCGATCAGATCGCGCGATTGCTCAACGGCCCAGGCGACGCCGACATCCACCACTTGATCGTCTGCGGCGTCGGTCACTGCTTCGGCCAGCGCCACTGGTATCTCGCAATGGAAGTTGGTCGGGATCGAAGTGAGATGCCGTTTGGTGGTGAGGGTCTTCAAGCCGGGAATGATCGGAACTGTGATTTCCTGGCGGAGGCACTCGTCCACCAACTGGTAGTAGTGGGTGTTATCGAAAAACATCTGGGTCACTACGTAGGACGCTCCGGCGTCCACTTTCTGCTTTACCCAGGCGACATCCGCCGCCAGGTTGGGAGCCTCGACGTGCTTCTCCGGGTAGGCGGCGGCGCCGATGCAGAAATCGGTTGGGGAAGCATCGAGTAGTTCCTCGAGGAACTCGCCCTTGTTCATCGCGGCGATCTGGGCAATCAGATCGGAAGCGTGATCGTTCCGACTTCGTCCGTGTTCCAATGGTTTCTGATACCCGGAATCGTCGCCGCGAACGGCAAGAACGTTGTCGATACCGAGGTAGTGGAGTTCGATGAGGAAGTCCTCGGTTTCCTGGCGGGTAAACCCTTCGCACAGCACATGGGGGACGGCCTCGATGTTGTACTTGTTCTGGATCAGGGCACAGATGCCCAGGGTGCCGGGCCGCTTTCTCTTGATCCGCTTCTGGAATCCGGTGGCGGTTTCCTCATAGATCACCTCGGCCGCATGGCTGGTGATGTCAATGAACGGAGGATTGAATTGCGCCAGGTCTTCGATGAGGTCGAGCAGCGAGTCGAGCCGCCCGCCCCGTTGCGGCGGGATTATATAGCAGGAGATGAGCGGCGCGGTGGCGCGGTCGAGGTGTTCGATGACTTTCATGGCGGGCCTAACCAGCGTACATGGCGGTGCTAGATCTCGACAGTGATTCGGCGGAGTTCCAGCCGTTGCAGGGCTCGCGCATCGGGGTCAGTTCCCAACCCGGCCGTTTCGGTGGGCGCGACCAACCCAGCCGCTATTGCCGGATAGTCGGCCACATCGTCGGAGAGATAGGCCGCAGGCGGGCCGACGGCGGCTCCGACGACCCCCGGCAGTCCGGCCGCCGCAAGGAGGTGGCGGCGCCCGATCGAGGTGTCGAATGTCCCGCCGATACGCACCCCAACATCGTGTCGATGCGCCATTTCGAGGATCTCCTTGAGAGCGGTCAGCCCGTGGCGGTTGAGCTTGATCGCCAGTTGGTCGGCGGCTGCTGCCTCCATCGCAACGGCGGCGTCGCTCACCGAGCCGATCGATTCGTCGAGGCACACCGGAACATCGAGTTCTTCTCGCAGCAACCGATGGGAGGCCAGGTCGCCCGGAGGCAACGGCTGCTCGATGAAGGAGACGCCCAACTCAACCAGGCCGGGAAACACCGGATCACCGGGATCTCGGTAACTCCCGTTGGCGTCGACTCCTATGTCGAGCGCAGGCAACGCCCCTCGCAGTTTCGCTAAAGGCTCGAGGTCGTGGCCGGGGGCGATCTTGACCTTTACGGCAGTGACGCTGTGAGTGTCCAGCCAGGCAGCCTCTTGCTCTGCGCGGCCCGGGTCGAGCAGCCCGATGGGATGTCGAGCGGCCACCGGAGCGCCCGAAGCGCCGAGCCAGTCGTAGAGGGGCCGGCCGGCGCGGCGGGCACCCACATCCGCCCTCGCCGCTTCGAAAGCGGCCCGAGCAATGGGCACCGTCGGCTCGCCGTGGCTCCATCCTGCGGGTGCTGCCAGATCGGCGAAGGCTTGATTGGCCGAGCCGAACCGCCCGGAAGGGAAGGCGGGAGCTTCCCCCCATCCGATCGTCCCGGCATCTTCGACGCCAACCAACACCGAACGTCGGGTCGGGAAGGTTCCGGTAACAGTGGCGAGAGGCCGACGAAATTCGACCTCGACCTCGATGAGGGTGAGCCGTGTCACACGGAGCCCGCTCGACAACGCATGTCACTCATCTCAACGACATGCCTTGGCTCCGGCGGAGCTAGATACGAAGCGAGCTGGTGGGGGGTCGCTTGCCACTCCGCGGCGCGAGGGCCCGGCCGGTTCGATACTTCGGGCGAACCGCGAGATCGATCTCCGGCTGTCGAGTCCTGCAACCCCCCACCAAACGCCAGCGGCGTTTGACTCCCCCCAAAGGGGAGAGTGATCCAACCAACCGTCGGACCCTCGGCCGCCCATCTGAGCGACGGCGTCATCCAGCAGGCTCCTGATGGTCGGCGGCCATTCGGCGCAGCACCATGTGGAGGATCCCGCCGTGGCGCAGATATTCCACCTCGATCGGCGTGTCGACCCTGGCAATCGTCTGAAACTCGACGACGTTGCCGTCGGGGTGAGTCGCGGTGACCGTGATCTCCTGGCGGGGCTCGAGCGCATCGTCGACCGCGATATCGTATGTCTCCGTCCCGTCTAGTCCGTGCGTCTCAGCGTTGGCCCCGGGGAGGAAGGTCAGGGGAAGCACACCCATCATCACCAGGTTCGAACGATGGATTCGCTCGTAGGAGTCTGTGATGACTGCCTTGATGCCGAGTTCGAAGGTGCCCTTTGCCGCCCAGTCCCTGCTGGAGCCCATGCCGTAGTCCTTGCCACCGATCACGATCAGCGGGATGCCGGTTTGCTCGTACGACAGGGACGCTTCGTACACCGTCTTTACGACTCCGTCGGTGAAGTCCGTCGTAAAACCGCCCTCGGTTCCGGGCGCCAGTTCGTTGTGTATACGGATGTTGGCGAAGGTTCCCCGCGTCATCACCCGATCGTTACCGCGGCGCGAGCCGTAGGAGTTGAACAGTCGGCGTTCGACTCCGCTCTCGGTCAGGAACTCACCTGCGGGCGTATCCGGCCCGATCGATCCTGCCGGACTGATGTGGTCGGTCGTGATCGAGTCCCCGAGCTTGAGCAGGACGCGAGCCCCCTTGATCGCAGATATTGGTCTTGCTTCTGCACCGAGATCGAAGAAGAAGGGCGGCTCCTGGATGTAGGTGCTGTCGTCTTTCCAATCGAACAATGCTCCGCCACTCACCTCGATGGCCCTCCATTCGCCGGAGCCTTCGAAGACGTTCGAGTACTGGCGAGCGAACTGATCGCTCGTCACGGACTCGGCCACGATCGAATTGATCTCGTCCTGAGTCGGCCAGATTTCACGCAGGTAGACGGGTTCGCCGGCATCGTCGGTACCGAGCGGTTCGGAGGTCAGGTCGATATCGACCGTGCCTGCGATCGCGTATGCCACCACCAACGGGGGTGATGCGAGGTAATTGGCTCGCACGTCGGGACTGATCCGTCCCTCGAAATTGCGATTACCCGAGAGCACCGACGTCACGACGAGGTCGCCGTCGTGGACTGCCGCGCTGATCTCGGGCCGGAGTGGCCCCGAGTTGCCGATGCAGGTGGTGCAGCCATACCCGACCAGGAAGAAGCCGAGCGCCTCCAGATCGGGCGTGAGGCCTGCTACGTCCAGGTATTCAGTGACCACTTTGGAACCGGGTGCGAAGGAGGTCTTGACCCAGGGTTTGCGAGTGAGGCCTCTCCGGCGAGCATTACGGGCCACGAGGCCGGCGCCGACCATGACATCTGGGTTCGAAGTGTTGGTGCACGAGGTGATGGCTGCGATCACTACGTCGCCTGTGGTCAGATCGAAGTCGCTGTCCTCGATCTGCACGGGGACGGCTTCTTTTCCGCGGTCGGCGAAGGTCGTTCCCAGACCCGCTTGCCACTCCGCCTTCATCGCCGAGAGATCGACCCGGTCCTGGGGGCGTTTGGGGCCGGCGAGGGCAGGTTCGACGGTCCCCATGTCGAGTTCGAGGGTGCTCGAGTAGGTGATGTCGCGCGAGTCGTCGCGCCACATCCCCTGGAGCTTGTAGTACTGCTCGACGGTCTCGACCAGATCGTCGTCGCGTCCGGTGAGGCGCAGGTAGCGAGTCGTTTGTTCGTCGACCGGGAAGAATCCGACGGTGGCTCCGTACTCGGGTGCCATGTTGGCGAGGGTGGCCCGGTTGGCGAGTGGCATGTTGGTCAGCCCCGGTCCGAAGAACTCGACGAACTTGCCTACCACGCCATGCGCTCGGAGCATCTGAACGACACGTAGCACGAGATCGGTCGCAGTGGCTCCTTCCGAGAGGCTGCCGCTGAGCCTGAACCCGACGACTTCGGGGACCAGCATGTAGATCGGCTGGCCCACCATTGCTGCTTCGGCCTCGATGCCGCCTACGCCCCAGCCGAGTACTCCAAGGCCGTTGATCATGGTGGTGTGTGAATCGGTGCCGACCAGCGAGTCGGGGTACAGGCGGCCGCCCTCGTCCCAGACGACCTTGGCCAAGTACTCGAGATTGACCTGGTGGACGATGCCTGTCGCTGGTGGGACCACCTGGAAATTGGAGAAAGCCTGCTGGCCCCACTTGAGGAACTCATATCGTTCCTGGTTGCGCTCGAACTCGTGTCCACTGTTGATCAGGAGGGCGAGGGGGGAGTTGAACTCGTCCACCTGTACCGAGTGGTCGATGACCAGATCGGACTGCACTTGGGGATTGACCAGTCCGGCGGTCGACTCGTCGCCGGTCATACGGACAATCGCCGACCGCATCGCTGCGAGGTCGACCACTGCGGGGACACCCGTGAAGTCCTGGAGCACGACCCGTCCCGGACGGAAGGCGATTTCGGTGTCGCCGACCTTGGAGGCGTCATAACCGGCGAGTGCCTGAACGTCTTCATCACTGATGGTGTGGCCGTCGTGGTTGCGAAGAACCGACTCCAGGAGCACCTTCACCGAGTAGGGGAGGGCGTCGATGTCGGCAGTGCTGGAGAGTGCGTCGAGACGAAAGATTTCCCGCTGCCCCAACGGAGTTTCGATCTTCTCGCGGGCACTGAATGGGTCGTGCGTCATGGGGGTCCTTCATTTGTTCTCTAGAGAGTCTACGAACGGCTCAACGGCACACGACATGAGCCTCATCCCTCGGTGATGGCGGAGTACCCTCACCACATGGGAATCATCATCGGAATCGCTGTCGGCGTTGTCGTGTTGGGGATCATTGCGATCTACAACCGGCTCGTCCGGCTTCGCAATCGCACGGACAATGCGTGGTCGCAGGTCGACGTCCAGCTCAAGCGGCGGTACGACCTCATCCCCAATCTGGTGGAAACTGTAAAGGGCTACGCCTCGCACGAACGGGACACGTTTGAGGCCGTGGTGAAGGCTCGGGCGGCAGCCCAAGAAGCAGGCACCGTCGAACAGCAGGCCGAAGCCGAGGACTTTCTCACCGGAGCCCTACGGAAGCTCTTTGCGCTCGCCGAGGACTACCCAGAGTTGCGAGCCAGCGAGAACTTCCAGAGCTTGCAGCAGGATCTGTCGGAAACCGAGGACAAGATCTCTATCGCCCGCCAGATCTACAACGACACGACATTGTCATACAACAACGCGGTGCAGACGGTGCCTTCAAACCTCATCGCGGGGATGTTTGGATTTGATGCCAGGGTCTACTTCGAGGTGGAGAACGACGCCCGGTCCGCACCGGAGGTGTCCTTCTGAGGCGTGCGCTTGGAGTCGCCGCGCTCGCCGCGCTGCTGCTGGCGCTCACCGCCCCTACGGCGCTGGCGAAGTCGTTTCGGATAACGGATGCTCTCGTCTTTGTCAGCGTCAATGACGACGGCTCGGTGACCATCGCAGAGCATCTGACGTTCGAATTCGACGGAACATTTCAGGGGGCTTATCGCGACATCCCGATTCGTCCTGGCGAGGTCATGACCAGCATCGAGGTGTCCGAGGGTGGAGTCCCGTACGAGTCCGGGGCGCCGACGGCGCTCGGCTCCACCGGGAATCCCGGCTCCTTCGGCGTCGAGAATCTGGGTTCCCGGATTCGGATTGTCTGGCACTACCGGGCTACGGACGAGTCGAGGACATTCACCGTTTCGTACCGGATGCGCGGACTCGTCGTGGCATATGACGATGTTGTCGATGTGAATCTCAAGGTGTGGGGCGACGAGTGGGAATTCTCGCTCGACCACCTCGAAGCAGAGACGATCGTTCCGGACGGGGCTGTGGCCGGTGACGTACTCGTGTGGGGCCACGCCGCCACCGCCGACGGCTCGACCGGTCTTGGCGTCGACGGGGTATCGCCGACCCTGGAAGCCAGCAGTGTTCCGGCGCGGCAGTTCGTCGAATTCCGTGTGGTGTTCCCGCGGGATCTTCTCAGGTCGACCGCGGGAGCGACTGTCGTGGACGGCCCCGGACTCGACGGGATCCTGGCTGAGGAAGCCGCGCTCGAGGTGCGTGACGCCGACGCAGCAGAGGCCGCAGACCGTTTCCGGCACGAGCGAAATGTGACCCTGCTGACCCTGCTGCTGTTCGTGCTCCCGATACCGGTGGCTCTTGGTTGGGGATTCGTACGGCACGGCAAGGAACCGAGGGTCGAATACGACCAGGAGTACGAGCACTCGATGCCGACCGGCCATCGCCCTGCTGTGGTCGGAGCCCTGGTGTCTCAGGGAGCGGCGGATGAGGCTGAATTCACGGCCACCTTGTTCGATCTCATCAGACAGGGAGTGTTCACGGCAGAGCCGGTGTCTGTCGAGCACCGAACCTGGGGAGGACTCAAGCGCGAGACGGTGTCGGATCTCGAAATCGGTCTGGGCGATACCGAGCGATCCCTCAAGGCATACGAAAGGTCGGTGGTGACGGTTGTCAAGCGGGTCGTGGACGAGGGACCGATGCCTCTGATCAAGTTCCGCAAGAAGATTCGCGAGGACGCCGCTGCCAACGCGTCCACGTACAGCTCCTTCCGGGAGAACGTGGAGGAAGCCGTGTCATCGGCAGGCCTCATCGAAGCGGGCTCCCGATTCCGGGGTCCGGGATCGGTGTTCCTGGTGTTCCTTGTCATCGGCGTCTTCGGATGGTTCGTGGGGGCTCCAATTCTCGATTCGATGATCGAGTCCATCGATCTGTTCCTGCTTCGAACCGGGATCATCGTGCTGACGGTATCTGCCTCGATACTCACCGCCGTGCTGGCGGCGCGGCGATCCATCTGGGTACGACGGACGCTCGAAGGTGCGCTGGTCAACGAGCGGTGGCTTGCCTTCAAGCGTTACCTCGAGGACTTCAGTCGACTCGAGGAGGCACCTTCGATGTCGCTCGCCTTGTGGGAGGACTATCTCGTCTACGGCATTGCGCTCGGGGTGGCTGAAGACGTGCTTGAGGCCGCCCGACTGGGCGCTCCGGGAGAGGTCGACCAGAGCAGCCTCTACTGGTATGGAACCCACGGTTACGGAGGTCACTCGTCGAACGCCATTTCAGGAATCGAGAGCGCGCTCACCGGAGCCTTCACGCCACCGTCATCCTCGGGTGGGGGTGGCGGCTTTTCCGGTGGGGGTGGCGGGGGCGGCGGTGGTGGGGGCGGCGGCGCCTGGTAGGCCGATCGGTGTCTGCTCCCTTACGGCTCTTCGCCGGGACGGGGCAGGTTTTTCGCACCGGTAGCATCGCGTCCCCCGACCTCAGGACCGTCCGTGCCCGAAGTAGCCGAAATCCGTTCAGCAGTCGAGGGTGTCATGGAGCCTTTGCTGAGGCGGTCGCTCGCTGATCTCGAGATGGTCCGTGAGGTGGCGATCGAAGGCGCCACCGCGACAATCGGCCTGTCGGTTCCGTCGCCGGCGTGGCCGGCACAGGCCCTGGGCGAGCAGATCGCCCAGGCTGTCAAGGCGTTCGATGGTGTTGGCGAGGTGGCCGTCGAGATCGCGATCATGACCGATGCCGACTCGGCGGCGTTGTCGGCACGGCTGAAAGGTGAGCGTACGGTGTCGATCGGCGGCGCCGGATCGCGGACTCGAGTGATCACCATCGCATCGGGCAAGGGCGGCGTAGGCAAATCCTCGGTGACGGCCAACACCGCCGTCGCGCTGGCGCGAGCCGGCCACGATGTCGGCGTGATCGATGCCGACGTCTGGGGCTTCTCGATCCCGAAGATGCTCGGCATCACCGACCCGCCGGCGGCTCTCACCGATCTCATCATTCCCCCGGCAGCCTATGGAGTCCGGACGATCTCGATGGATTTCTTCGTGGGCGACGATCAGGCGGTCATCTGGCGCGGCCCGATGCTCCACAAGGCGCTCGAGCAGTTCCTAAACGACGTTTGGTGGGACGAGCCGGAGTTCCTGCTCATCGACATGCCTCCCGGCACCGGCGACGTCGCCATCTCGATATCGCAATTCGTGCCACGATCGCAGGCGATTGTGGTGACGACACCACAGCCGACGGCACAGCGAGTCGCCAAGCGTGCCGCCGCCATGGCGGAGAAGGTCGAGCAGGAGGTGCTCGGCGTGGTCGAGAACATGTCCTGGTTTACAGGCGATGATGGGAAGAAGTACGAGATCTTTGGTAGTGGCGGAGGAGCCGAGCTGGCAGAAGAACTCGGCGTCCCGTTGCTGGGGACAGTGCCGCTCGTTCCCGAACTCCGGGACGGTGCCGACCGGGGGGAGCCGGTACACGTAGCGGCTCCCGCATCCGAGGCAGCAGCGGCCTTCGAGGCCATCGCGGCGGCAGTCGTCGAGTTGCGTCCCCGGGTGAGGACTCACCCGGAGTTGGTGATTAAGAGTCCTTAGTCCTTAGTCATTAGGAAGAGAGAACGACTCCCCCCTTGAGGGGGAGTCAACGACCGTAGGTCGTTGGAGGGGGGCCCTCCGACCCCGAAGGCTCCTTGTTGCCTAATGCCTACTACTCCCCGGTACCCCGGAGCACTGACATGATCTCCCGGCACGTCGGGCAGATCGGGTAGCGGTCGGGGTCCCGGTTCGGGATCCACTTCTTGCCGCACAGCGCCATGACCTCGACACCTTCCACGTTGCTGCGGACGATGTCCTCTTTGCGTACGTAGTGGGAGAAGCGATCGTGGTCGCCATCGCCCTGGTCGAGACGGACCTCCGACTCTTGGGTCGTGGTGGTGTCGGTCACGCCTCCGAGCCTACGACGATGGAGCCGACTGCGGATCGATCCGGCCCTGGGAGCCCGCTGAACGATGCATGTCACTCATCTCGACGACCAGTCATCACCACTCGCTGCGTCCTCGGCTTTCCCATTCCTCACGAGGAGTGGCCAACCCCGTTCTGGCTGCGGTGTTCGAGTCCTGCTCGGCCTCGAACACCTCCGCATGGTCGAGCCACCCTACGGGCGGCACAATGTTCTACCTTGCGATTGGCGCGCCTGGCCGCCGATATGAGCAACGGCATCATTCAGCAGGCTCCTAACATCCGACGCATGAACGATTCCCCCACCATCAAGGTCAAGATCGGCGTCACGTTCGCCCCCCGTGAGATCGAAATCGAGATCGAAGACGTGGAGGCGTTCGTTTCCGATTTCGATGCCGCCATGAGCGGCGATGCGACGGTGTGGTGGATCACCGATTCGACCGGCCGTCGTCGCGGTCTGGTCGCTGACAAGGTTTCGTACGTAGACATCGAGCCTCCGCTGGATCGCACAGTGGGGTTTGGATGAGGAGTCCGGAAGTCCGGAGTCCTCAGTCTGGAAGTCCGACTCCCGACTCCCGACTCAGAAAGAATGAAGCCTCGCCGGTTGGCGAGGCCTCGTTCGATTTCGGGATTCCCCCCGGTTGAAGTGCGTCGGCGCTAGGAAGCGCGGCGGCGCCGCTCGGCGAGCCATCGCTTGCGTAGCCGACGCCGCTCGTCCTCTGCGTAGCCCCCCCATACCCCGGCTTCCTGATTGGTCTCCAGGGCGTAGTTCAGGCACTCCTCCAGGACCGAGCACTGTTCGCAGATGACCTTCGCGGCCTCGATCTGGTCAACGGCTGGACCGGTGGTCCCGATCGGGAAGAAGAGGTCTGGCTCCGAGTCACGGCAAGCCGAGAGCTCTCTCCAATCGGTGATAGTCAGCATTGGTTTCTTTCTGTCTCTGTGCGTAGTCAACGGCCCGTGAATGTGAATTCATTCACAAGCCGCAGGGCAACGATAGGGGCGGGTATCCGGCCGGTCAAGCGGTTTTTTTTCGGCCGACCGGCGTTCTTTGATCAGCTTCGGTCGATTAGAGGGCGCGCCATTTGGCGAAGAGCCAAGTAGTAGCGCTAAGCGTGCGCCTTGGTGGACGCGCCAAGCCGGCCAGAAGGGTCGGTGCATGGTCTCCTGGCGGTTACGATTCCGCCGTTATGTCTATCCACGACGAGCTCATCGAGGAGCTCAAAGACGCCATGCGGGCTCAAGATCGGCGCCGCCTCGACGTTATCAGGCAGGTCGAGACCGAAGCGTCGCGCGCCCGCTCCGCCAAGGGATTCGACGGGGACCCCCACGGCGACGAACTGTACCGCACGGTCATCGCGGCCTATGTGAAGAAGATGGCCAAGGCTCGTGAGGAGTTTCTGGCAGCCGGCGATCGCGGAACGGAGCAAGCCGAGAAACTTGCCTACGAGGTCGATTACCTCAGCCGTTGGGCTCCCCGGTCTCTCTCTGAAGACGAGACCCGCGAGGTCGTTCGGGTAGCGATCATGGAACTCAAGGCAGACGATCTGAAGCAGATGGGCCAAGTCATCGGCCACGTCATGAAGAACGGACCATCTGGGATGGATGGGTCGTTGGTGAGCCGCTTTGTCCGGGAGGCTCTGGGAGCCGGTTGAGCTGCAGACTTCAGACTTCAGACTTCAGACTTCAGACTTCGGGACTGGGGACTGCTGAAACGAGCGAAGCGTCTCAGCCTGCTTTTCGCTTGGCCTTGGTGGCTTCGACGCTCGCCTTGAGCGCTTCCATCAGGTCCAATACGCCGCTCGGCTGAGGGGCTGTATCCGATGAGACGATCTCTTCACCCTGGATCTTGCGTTCCGCCAGTTCCTGGACTGCTTCGCGTGATTCGTCGACCCACTCGGTGGGGTCGAACGGCATGGTGAGGTTGTCGATGATCATCTCGGCCATCTTGAGCTCCTGGGCGCTCACCTCGACGTCGGTATCGAGTTCTTCGAATTCGGGTTCGCGTATCTCGTCCGGCCAATACATGGTCTCCATGACGATGACCCCGTCCTCGGCACGAAGCGTTGCCGGGTACTCCCGGTCCCTGATGGCGACTCTTGCCAGGCCGACCATGGCGCGTTCGGCCAATGCCGCCTGCAGGATCTTGTACGCCTTGATCCCCGTTTGTTCGGGAGCGAGGTAATAGGAAGCCCGGTAGAAGATCGGATCGATCTCTTCCGATTTCACGAATTGGACGACATCGACCAGACCGGAGCCCTTCGTCTTGAGCGCCTGGTCGAGTTCCTCGTCGGTGAAGACCACGTAGCGGTCCTTCTCGATCTCGTACCCTTTGACGATCTTCTCGAAGGGGACTTCCTCACCATCCACCTCGGATACCCGCTTGTAACGCACCCGAGAGTGATCACCTTCTCGTAGCTGGCGGAACTTGGGGCGCTTGTTCTCGGTGGCGGTGTACAAGCCGACGGGGATCGTCACCAGGCCGAACGAGATGGCACCCTTCCAAATTGGTCGCATCGTGGATTCCAAGGGTTGCGAACTCCTGGATCATACGCGGCGGGTCATTCTGATACCGTTCCGCCTTCCCGACCCGGACCCTGCGTGGACACCACGGTTCCCAGACTCGACGGCTTCGAGCCACCTCAGACAATGGATCGCAAGACGTTGATCGTCTTTGTCTCTGCGGTGGTGCTCCTGGTCGTGTTCAATTATTGGGGCTTGCCCTCCCGCTTCGCCGGTACGTCGTTTCACCAGGGCCTGGCCGACCGCCTCGGTGAGGGATACAGCCCTTACTTCCTGCTGTTGCCCTACCAGTTCTGGGGTGTCTCCAGCCTGGTGATTCGAGTCCTGGCCCCGCTCGCCGTCATCACGATCATTCTCAGGGAGTCCCCGCGAGATTGGGGATTTCGATTCACCGGCCAATGGGAGCACCTGCGTCCCTACGTGTGGTTTCTGGCAGCGATGCTTCCGGTCCTGTTCCTCGCATCGTCACTCGGTTCGTTTCAGGCCAAGTACCCGCTTTATCCGCTTGCAGTGGAGGGTGGTTGGCACTTCTGGGGATACCAACTCTTCTACGGAATGCAGTTCCTCGGTCTGGAGGCTTTCTTCAGGGGCTTCATGGTGTTTGGGCTGTATCCCCGGCTGGGGGTGTACGCGGTCCCGGTGATGGTGATTCCCTACACGATGATCCACTTCGGCAAGCCGGCCCCGGAGACGTTTGCAGCCATCCTCGCCGGGTTCATCCTCGGATATTTGGCGCTCAAGTCGCGCTCGTTCCTGTGGGGATGGATGCTCCACTGGGGAGTGGCGATCACCATGGATCTGCTGGTGATCGGCCGCGAATTCGGTTTCAGCAACATCGACCGGGTGATCTTCTAGCCCCGGCTCCCGTCGGCCAACTCATTCGACTGGTTCGACCACACAACGCTGATGAGGAAGATCCCGCTGAGCACCAGTAGTTCGCCGCCGTCTTCCACCGCGATTTGGAGCACGTGAGGCAAAACGCTGCCGACGGTGTCGAGGCGGTATGCCCCGTTGAAGCCGTAGTCGGTGGCGTCGACTGCGATCTGGATGGCGATGAAGCCCGAGTCGATGGCGATGAGCACGGCGGCGATCAGAATCAGCGGACGCCGGCGAATCAGCCTCCAAATGGCGGGGAAAACTGACTTCAACGAGGGTCGAAGCCGTTCCACCGGATGGAGCTGTACGCGTTCTCGGGCCTCGATCCTTTTCGAGCTGCTTCCTTCGGACTCCGGTGATCATTCATCGGCAGCGTCACTCCTTGGCTAGAGGAATGCCGTTCGGCCGGCGAACCAAGGAGTACGAAGGGGTAGTTTCTGGAGCATGAGCACGTTTACCACTGATTTCGCCAACCGCACGAGCGCTCTCGTCGACGAGGGGTTGTTCAAGGCGGAACGGGTCATCTCGTCATCCCAGGACGCCCGTATCCGCCTGGCCGACGGGTCTGAAGTAATAAACATGTGCGCCAACAACTACCTGGGTCTCGCCAACCACCCGGCGTTGGTGGAGGCGGCCCACAAGGCTCTCGACACCTATGGCTACGGCATGGCCTCGGTTCGCTTCATCTGCGGCACCCAGACAGTGCACCGCGAGCTGGAGGAGCGAATCTCGGCCTTTTTGGGTACGGAGGACACGATCCTGTACTCATCGTGCTTCGACGCCAACACCGGGTTGTTCGAGACGATCCTCGACGAAGATGACGCGATCGTCTCCGATGCGCTCAACCACGCCTCGCTCATCGACGGGATCCGGCTCTGCAAGGCGCGACGTCTCCGCTTTGCCAACGGAGACATGTCTGATCTCGAAGCGAAACTCGGCGAAGCGGCCGATGCGCGATACCGGCTCATCGTGACCGACGGCGTCTTCTCGATGGACGGCATCCTGGCCGATGTTCCGGCGATTGCCGATCTGGCGGATCGGCACGACGCAATGGTGATGGTCGACGACTCGCATGCTGTCGGGTTCGTGGGAGAGAGGGGCCACGGCACGGCCGAAGCGACCGGGGCTGAAGGTCGGGTCGATATCTTCACCGGCACCTTCGGCAAGGCCCTCGGTGGTGCGTCCGGCGGCTACACGAGTGGACGAGGCGAGATGATCGGCTGGCTGCGCCAGCGGTCCCGCCCCTACCTGTTCTCCAACTCCCTGGCTCCTGTCATCGCGGCGACGACGTTGCGGGCTCTGGATCTCATCGAGGAGTCGGACGAGTTGCGGGTCAAGTTGGCCGCCAACGCAGCGCTGTTCCGTCAGGGGATGGATGCGGCGGGCTTCACCCTGGCGGGAGCCGGCCACCCGATCATTCCGGTGATGTTCGGGGATGCCAAGATCGCCTCCGAGATGGCATCCCGACTCCTCGAGGCCGGCATATACGTGATCGGCTTCTCGTTTCCCGTCGTCCCTAAAGGAGAGGCTCGCATCCGCACCCAGATGTCTGCCGCCCACTCGGTTGACGACATTGGCCGGGCGGTGGAGGCGTTCACCAGAATCGGTCGAGAGATGGGGATCGTGGCATGAAGGCACTCGTCAAGTCCAAAGCCGAGCCGGGGCTGTGGATGGAGGACATCGAGGTTCCTCGACCGGCGGATCGCGATGTCCTCATCAAGGTCCGCAAAACGTCGATCTGTGGGACCGACCTCCACATCTACGACTGGAATCAGTGGGCCCAGGAGACGATTCCGGTTCCGATGGCGGTCGGTCACGAATTCATGGGCGAGATAGTCCGGCTGGGCCCAGAGGTCCACGGCCTGGAAGTCGGCGCCCGGGTGGCCGGCGAGGGTCACATAACGTGCGGGCACTGTCGGAATTGCCGCGCCGGACGTCGTCACTTCTGCCACAACCACCTCGGACTGGGTGTGACCCGGCCCGGAGCGTTTGCGGAGTACGTGACCCTGCCGGCCGAGAACGTCTTTCCGATCCCGGAGCACATTCCCGACGACATTGCATCGGTACTCGATCCGCTCGGCAACGCCACGCACACCGTGCTGGCGTTCGAGGTGGTGGGAGAAGACGTTCTGGTGACCGGAGCCGGTCCGATCGGTTTGATGGCGGCGGCGATCACTCGTCACATCGGTGCCCGGTTCATTGCCATCACCGACGTAAATCCCTATCGGCTCGAATTGGCGGAGGGCTTCGGCGTCGATCGGGCCGTAGACATTCGAACGGAGAGCCTGGACGCGGTTGCGGCCGAGCTCGGTATGACCGAGGGATTCGACGTCGGCATGGAGATGTCGGGCAACGAGAAGGCGTTCAACCAGATGCTCGAAGCGATGAACCACGGGGGCAAGGTGGCGGTTCTCGGGATTCCCCCGGGCGACGTCACCGTCGAAATGAACGAGGTCATCTTCAAAGGTCTGACCGTCAAGGGAATCTACGGGCGTCGGATCTTCGAGACGTGGTACAAGGCCGCGTCGATGCTGCAAAGCGGCCTCGACATCTCGACCATCGTCACTCACGTGTACACGGTCGACGAGTTCGAGACGGCCTTCGCCATGGTGGCCTCTGGCCAGTGCGGCAAGGTCGTGCTCGATTGGAGCACGTGATGGATCTCACTCTCGATCAGGCTCGTCGGATCGTCGACGCCGCGTTGGAGCGTGGTCGCCAGTCGGACCTGGCGCCGCTGGCGGTGGCAGTGCTCGACGCTGGTGGTCACCTCAAGGCATTTGGTCGCGAGGACGGTGCCGGGATCATCCGTCCCCAGATCGCAATCGGCAAGGCTTGGGGTGCCTTGGGTATGGGCATGGGCACCCGGGCTCTCGCCGGAAAGTCCTCCGAATTCCTCGCGGCGCTGGCGGCGATGTCCGGTGGCAACGTAGTGCCATCTCCGGGCGGTGTTCTGATCCTCAGCGGTGATCGCCTCATCGGGGCGGTGGGTGTCACCGGGGACACCGGCTCCAACGACGAGACGTGTGCGGTGGCTGGGATCGAGGCAGTCGGCTTGGAGCCGGACACCGGTTGATGCTGCACCTTTAGGCCCTAGCCTGCGCCGAGTGGTGTTCGGCAGGATGATTCGACGCAAGAAAGCAAAGGGAGACGCATGCGGCGCAAGGTGATAGTCATTGGGGCAGCCGGCCGGGATTTCCACAACTTCAACACCCGGTACCGCGACGACGAGACGACCGAGGTCGTGGCATTCACCGCCTCTCAGATCCCGGGTATCGAAGGACGAACGTACCCGGTCGAGTTGGCAGGGCCCCTCTATCCCGATGGGATCCCGATCTACTCCGAAGACGACCTGCCGCGCCTCATCGGGGAGTTGGACGTCGACGAATGTGCGTTTTCCTACAGCGACATCTCGTATGCGCACGTCATGCGAGTGAGCGCCATCGTCATGGCGGCCGGCGCTTCTTTCACTCTGCTGGGCCCTTCCGACACCCAGATCCGCAGCACGAAACCGGTAGTAGCGGTATGCGCCGTTCGTACCGGAGCAGGGAAGAGTCAGACGGCCCGGCGGGTTGTCGAGGTGCTCATGAGCAAGGGCCTCAAGGTGGTGGCCATCAGGCACCCGATGCCGTACGGCAATCTCGCTGCTCAGAAGGTGCAGCGCTTTGCCGAGCTGGCAGATCTGGAGAAGCACGACTGCACCATCGAGGAGATGGAGGAGTACGAGCCGCACATCGTGCGCGGCAACGTCATCTACGCCGGCAACGACTATGAGGCGATCGTCCGCGCCGCCGAGAACGATCCCGACGGGTGCGATGTCATTGTGTGGGACGGCGGCAACAACGATGTCTCGTTCTACGAGACGGACCTCCTCATCACCGTGGTCGACCCGCATCGGCCCGGTCACGAATTGGCGTATTACCCCGGCGAGGTCAACTTCCGGCGAGCCAACGTGATCGTCATGAACAAGATGGACAGCGCCGGACGCGAAGGGATCGACGAGGTCAAGGCGAACATTGCCGAGCACAATCCAACTGCCACGGTCATAGAGGCAGCCTCGCCGCCGGTGCTCGAAGATCCCGACATCGTGCGCGGTAAGAGGGTTCTGGTGGTAGAGGACGGACCGACGCTCACCCACGGTGGCATGAAGATCGGAGCCGGAGTGGTGGCGGCGATGCAGCATGGTGCGGCGGCCTTCGTTGACCCGCGGCCGTACCTGGTCGGCAGCCTGGTCGAAACCTTCGAGAAGTATCCCGACATCGGAACGGTGCTTCCTGCCATGGGCTATGGAGCCGACCAGATCAAGGATCTGCAGGAGACGATCAACGCCACCGACTGCGACGTCGTGGTCATCGGGACGCCGATCGATCTCACCCGCGTCCTCGAAATCGAGAAGCCGCACACCCGGGTGACATACGATCTCGACGAAATCGGCCATCCCGACATGGACGATGTGCTCACCGGGTTCGTAGAGGTCCTGGGGCTGGCGTAGCCGACGCCTGCCGCGTCTGGCGGCCCCTTCCCCGGACACGGTCCGATCGGGCGGAGTAGGTTCGCGATCCGCGGATACAGAGACCTAAGGGGAACCTCTGGCACCACAGCCGGCGCGCTGCCGGTGGTGCTCAGGTTCACGGGGTGGGGCCCGATGACCGAGATCTACGATTTCTGGAACGCCATGTGGCATGAGGCCTGGGCGCCATGGGATGGTCTGTGGCTGTTTCAGCTCAACCAACGGCCGATTGATCGCGCCTTGGGCAATGAATTCACCCCGCGGGAGGGCACAGTGTCGCCGCAGGGCCGTCGGTTGGGTGTCGCCTTGCGGACGGCCTGATGACGCAGGCGACATGAGGGAAGCCAGCGAGCCGGGGCCTACGGGGCCGTTATGTACGGTGGGGGTCACGGTGAGTCAGGAGTAACCGGCATGGCGATCGTCAGATACTTGGTCGATGATGTGGGTGAAGCCGTCGAGTTCTACGTCTCGAAACTTGGGTTCGAACTCGATCAGCAGTTCGGTGCGGCGATAGCAATGTTGGTCCGAGACGACCTGACACTGTGGGTCGCGGGGCCAATTGCATCAGCGTCCAGGCCGATGCCGGATGGTGTCAAGCCCGGTCCGGGGGGCTGGTCCAGATTCGTGCTTACGGTCGAGGACCTGGATTCCTTTGTCGCAAAGCTCAACGCAGATGGAGCGACTTTCAGAAGCGACATCATCGAGCAGGATGGACGCAAACAGATTCTGTGCGAAGACCCATCGGGCAATGTGATCGAGCTCTTTCAGCCTGCGTAGGCCGGTCCTCGGCGATCCCGTCAGTACTGCGCCGCCCTATCGTGACGATCCGCGATGACAGACCCCGACCGCTATCACGAAGACGACCCCGAGGCCGGATTCGCTGGTCGTGTTCGTCGGGTGCTTCTTCACTCCCACGACCACGACCACGATCACCAGGCTCCACTGGCCGATACCGGGGCTGCCAGAGTTCGGGCCTCGAAGGTGTCCCTGGTCGGGCTGGGCATCACGGCTGAGCTGCAGG
>JAZGIX010000069.1:0-4157 GCA_036482315.1 Acidimicrobiia bacterium
GAGACCCCCCAAACCTCGCAGATGATGCGCGAGTTGCGTCCACGGACGTGGCGTAGGGGGAAGGAATGCTGCTTAGGTGTTTACCGCGTCAGCCTCACGGAGACGTGTTGGCGACCGTGAGGAGGTACGCGGTGTTCGACAAGAGCGTGGACGTAATGGTGTGGCTCGGCAAGCAGCCGAGACCGATGACAACGACTTGTTGCGTGAGATGGTGCGTTGTTTCGCTGAGGGGCTGATGGGCGCTGAGGCTGACGCGGTGTGCGGCGCCGACTACGGCCAGATCAGTCCGCAGCGGACCAATCATCGTGTTGTCTGTTGTCCCGTGACCTCTTGACCGGAGACTGGTGACCAGCGACTCCGCTTGCACTTGGCGACCGACCACTGAAGACTTCCTAATGTCTCGCACTAATGCAGATCTTCGCCGTGCTTCTGTCGGCTGCCCTGATGTGGGCGTCCTTTCCTCCGCTCGATTGGGGCTTTCTCATATTCGTGGCCCCGGCACCGGTGTTGTGGGCGATGCGCCGGGTCACCACGGCTCGGGAGGCGGGTTGGCTCGGATTCCTGTTCGGGTTCGCCTTCTGGGGGTCGATGCTGTGGTGGATCAGAATCCTGGGGTTTGTGGCCTGGTTCCCGTTGGCGGTGGTCATGGGCCTGTACACGACTGCGTGGGCGCTCGGGATGTATTTCGGTCGCAACTTCTCGATGTGGCGTTGGTGGATCCTGGCCATCGGATCGTGGTCCTTGATGGAATTCATCCGGGCCCGGATCCCGTTCGGTGGCTTTCCCTGGGGTGCGGTCGGCTATCCGATCGGGACCCTGTCGTGGCCCCGTGGCTCGGCCCAGTGGATCGGCGCCAGCGGCTGGGGAGTGATCGTCATCGGGTTGGCGGCTTCGCTCGTCGTCATGCTCGGGCGGGTGAACGACCGGCGTCCGCTGGAGTTGTCCCTTGCCGTAATCGTGACCTTCACACTCTTGGGTGCCATCTTCGCTCCGGATGCTGCCGGGCAGCCGGTACGGGTCGCGGTGGTCCAAGGGAACTCCCCGTGTCCGCGGATCCACTGCGACGACGAGAAGCGGCTGATCTTCAACCGGCATCTGAATCTCACCGTCGAAATCCCCGATGGATCGGCTGACCTCGTCGTATGGGGAGAGGATTCGTTCGGCGGCGCCGTCAACCCGACCTTCAACGGCGAGGTACGGCGCGCCATGGGTGGGGAGGCCGCCAGGATCGGTGCCTATCTCCTGGCGGGCGGTACCCGTCCCGGAGTGCCCGGAACGTTCGACAACTTCAACGTCCTGTTCGACCCCTCCGGCGAAGTCATCGGCGAGTATCTGAAGCAGCACCCGGTTCCGTTCGGAGAGTTCGTGCCCTTCCGACGCGTGCTCGAATTCGTACCCCAGTTGGACCAGGTGCCCAACGACATGCGTCGGGGTTCGGGACCTGTGGTCTTCCCGATCGAAGTCGACGGGACGCGTGGCGTTTTCGGTTCGGTCATCTCGTTCGAGGGGGCCTTCGCCCGGCACGTCAGAGGCGAGGTGAAGTCCGGTGCTCAAATGATCGTCGTCGCCACGAATGAGGGCTCGTTTGGGGTCAGCCCCGCATCTGATCAACTGATCGGCATGGTTCGGATGTCGGCGGTGTCGTTGGGGGTGGACATAGTGCACGTCGCTGTCACGGGTAAGTCCACGATCATCCGGGCGGATGGATCGATCGGCAAGAAGACGGAGCTGTTCAGACAGGATGTCCTGACGGGAGTCGTCAACCTGCAGGACGCGCCGCGAACCCTCTACGCCGTACTGGGCGATTGGGTCCAGCTGCTGGCGATTCTGGCGGCGCTGGGGATGGCGGCGGCGACGCTGGCGGGTCCGACCCGGGAGTTCCGCATTCGACCCGGCGTGCGGCGGTAGCAGACGCCTCGCAAGGCAAGGCTTCCGGCGGTGCCGGGAGCGGCAAACACTGCCGGTCGGTACGCTCGGAGGGCCTTTCGGCACGCATCGCAGAAGCGGCCCCCGTCGTACGATGACCGCTGATACGACTTCGGAGGTTTCCCCGTGACCAGCACTGAGAGCAAGGCGATCGAGAACCTGTTGCAGGAAGATCGCAGATTTCCGCCGCCCGCGGCGTTCGTCGAAGCGGCCAATGCCCAGCCCTCCATCTATGAAAAGGCAGAGGCCGACTTCGAGGGTTTCTGGAAGGACCAGGCGCTGGAGCGCATCGACTGGTTCACCCCACCGACGGTGACGCTCGATGACAGCGAGGCACCGTTCTTCAAGTGGTTCTCGGACGGGACCCTCAACGTCTCCTACAACTGCCTCGATCGGCACCTGGCGACCGGCGGCGACAAGATCGCCTATTACTGGGAGGGTGAGCCGGGCGACACCCGCACCCTCACCTATTCGGAGCTTCACACCGAGGTATCCAAGTTCGCCAACGTGCTTCTGGGACTGGGGGTCGAAAGGGGCGACCGGGTCGCCATCTACATGGGGATGATTCCGGAGCTGCCGGTGGCGATGCTCGCCTGCGCCCGGATCGGTGCGGTCCATTCAGTCGTGTTCGGCGGCTTCTCGTCGGATGCTCTGGCAGACCGCGTCGATGACTTGGCCGCCAAGATTGTGATCACCCAGGACGGCGCCTGGCGTCGTGGATCGGTGGTCCCCCTCAAGGACTTCACAGATGTCGTGGCGGATCGGTGCGAATCGATCGAAGACGTCGTCGTCGTTCGCCGGTGTGAGAACGACGTCACGATGGTCGAGGGTCGCGATCATTGGTATCACGACCTGATGGCCGATGCCTCGGACGAGAACGAGCCGGCCGTGCTGGACGCCGAGGACATGCTGTACATCCTGTACACCTCGGGGACGACTGCGAAGCCCAAGGGGATCGTGCACACCCAGGGCGGCTATCTGACAGGTGTATCCACCACCCACCACTACGTGTTCGACATGAAGCCGGACGATGTGTGGTGGTGTGCTGCCGACATCGGCTGGGTCACCGGGCACTCGTATATCGTCTACGGACCGCTCGCCAACCATACGACCGGCGTCATCTATGAGGGCACCCCGGACACCCCGGGGAAGGATCGACTGTGGGAGATCGTCGAGAAGTACGGCGTCACCGTTTTCTACACGGCTCCAACTGCGATCCGTGCCTTCATGAAATGGGGCGAGGAGTTCCCCGAGGGGCACGATCTGTCCTCGCTGCGGTTGCTGGGGTCGGTCGGCGAACCGATCAATCCCGAGGCATGGATGTGGTACCACCGCACGATCGGTGCCGAGAAGTGCCCGATCGTGGACACCTGGTGGCAGACCGAGACCGGCCACATCATGCTCACGCCCCTTCCCGGTGCGGTGACGACGAAGCCGGGGTCGGCCACCTTCCCGTTCCCGGGAGTCGGCGCCGATGTCTACGACGAAGCGGGGAATTCGGTCCCGCTTGGAGGCGGCGGTTACCTGGTGCTCACCCGGCCGTGGCCGGGCATGCTGCGGACCATCTACGGCGACCCGGACCGGTACGTCGACACCTACTGGTCGAAGTACGACGGCATCTACTTCGCAGGTGATGGTTGCAAGCGGGACGATGAGGGCTACTACTGGTTGCTCGGCCGGGTGGACGACGTGATGAACGTCAGCGGCCACCGGCTGTCCACCACCGAAGTCGAATCGGCCCTGGTTGCGCACCAGGCTGTTGCGGAGGCGGCGGTTGTGGGCAGAAAGGACGATCTGACCGGCGAAGCCATCGCTGCGTTTGTCACGCTGCGGAGCGGGATCGAGGGCAACGAAGACCTGATCAAAGAGCTGCGTAACTTCGTGTCCGAGAAGATCAGCCCGATCGCCCGACCCAAGTCGATTGTCTTCACCGATGATCTTCCCAAGACACGTTCCGGCAAGATCATGCGGCGTCTCCTCAAGGACATCTCGGAGCAGCGTCAACTGGGTGACGTGACAACCTTGGCCAACGCCGACGTCGTGCAGCAAATCGCCGACATGGCGCAGTCGGGCACAAGCGAGGAGTAGGCGTCGGCGGCTTTCGCCGCCTCCCGCGATCGAGCAAGGCTCGTGAGAGGCCTCGGAGTCGGAGGGCCCCCCCTCCGACCGACTTCGTCGGTCGACTCCCCCTCGAGGGGGGAGTGAGTCCCTCTTGCTAATTGCTAATGCCC
>JAZGIX010000070.1:0-5179 GCA_036482315.1 Acidimicrobiia bacterium
GTCGATGCGTCGAATCCCGAATTCCCGCAGATGAGACCGGAGAACGCCCGGATCGGGCCCGCCGTCCACCAGGACCGTCCCCCCCGATGGGCCGACAAACAGAGTCGCATCACCTTGACCGACATCCAGGAAGTGAACGGTGGGCACTCCCGGGAGCGTCGCCGGTGCGATCGAGACCGTCACGATCAGAGCGACGACTCCGAGCAGCACCGGCCGTAACGGGCCAATCCACACCGCCAGCAGCGCCGGCACCGCCAGGGCGAGTGTCTGTCGCAAGTCGAGCTGTGGGAGCTCGGCCGCCGTCCGAGCAATCGCCAATACCAGCGATGCCAGCATCGTGCCGGCCCGCACCAGGAACCCCAGGTGGAGCACGGCGCCCATCCCTCCGACTGCGGTGGACAATGCAACCACCGGGGCGGCCAACAAATTCGTGACCGGTGCCATCAGCGGAATCGATCCAAACCAGATGAGCAACAAGGGAGCCACCGCGGCCTGCGCCGAGATAGTTGCTCCCAGGACTGCCCAGACCGGTCGCGGACTCCGCCCCGCCCAGAGCGGCCCTCCCGCGATGATGCCTCCCGTTGCCGCCACCGACAGGCCGAACCCGAAATCCCCTGCCAGACCGGGCGCGACGAGGAGCGACAGGGCAACCGCTCCGCCAAACGCAGTCCACGGTGTCACCGGTCGCCCCGCCCAGCGCCCGATGAGCACCAGAGCGGCCATCACCGAGGCTCGAATCACCGAGGGCTCCCACCTGGTGATCACGGCAAAGACGGCGATCCCCACGATGCCGAACACGGCTCGTTGGCGCGGACTGAGACGCAACGGCGCCGAGGCAATCCACCAAGCGCCCAGAAACAACGCCACGTTGCTGCCGGACACGGCCACGAAGTGGGAGAGGCCGGCGGACCGCAGGGCTCCTCGATCTTCTTCCGGCAGACGGGACACGTCGCCGATCAAGAAGCCTGCCAGCAATGCCCCCGGCGGCGAGTGGGTCGCCGCGTCGAGACTGCCCAGTACGTGCCGACGCATGATGTTGCCGAGCGCCAGCAGAGGATTCGACGCGGCCGCGATCCGGCTCGCCCCACGGACGGTCATCACACCGCCGACCGAACGCCCCCGGAAGACCTCGGACCGCGGTTCAATCGATCCGTCGATCAGGAGCGTCTCTCCCGCCAAGACGTCGTCCGGCATGCCGCGCACCAGCAATGTCGGTCCGTGCCACTCGGACCAGACCGGATCGCGCCATAGAGCCAGGGGCTTGACCAGCGACCAAGACGAATAGCCTGCGGCCGGATCGGTGAGGGCGACGGCCGTGATCGTGACCCGACCGTCGGGGATCGCCGCGGTTTGTGTCGCCGCCTCCCGCCCCGCAGCGGCATTCCCCACGATGATCCCGGCCAGCAGCCCGAACGCCAGCAGCAGCAGGGAACGCCGACGAGTCATGACGAAGCCGGTCGTGGCACCCAGACACAGGGTTGCAGCCACCGCAGCCGGAAGACCGACCCCGGCCCACACCCCGATTGCGATTCCGGCCGCCCATTCCTCGATTCCGACCGGCAGCAGCAGGGCTCTCAGGGCACGAGCACCGAGTCGCGCATCCCGGCCAACTTGACCTCACCGATCCCGGGCACCGCCAGCAAGTCCTCGACTACGTCGAAGGGGCCGTTCTTGTCTCGATGGGTGACGATGTGTTGCGCCAACACCGGCCCGACTCCGGGAAGCCGCTCCAGATCGCTGAGACTGGCGGAGTTGACGCGGATCAGGCCGTCGGTCACCGCCGTGTCGCCGGTACCGGACGGAACCACCAGTCGGGCGCCATCGCCCACGGTCGCCGCCAGATTCAGCGCTCCCAGGTGAGCATCCGGGGTTGCTCCCCCGGCGGCAGCGACGGCATCGGCGACCCGAGCATCCGATTCCAGCGTCACCAGGCCGGGACGGACTACCGCTCCCGACACATGCACCGTCACGGTGCGCCGGGCGACGCTGCCGACGAACTCGATCGGAGGCGGATCAGACGGACTCGGCCAGGCCACCAATGCCATGGCGATGGCGGCCACCACGATGGCCGCAGCAGAGAACAGGGAACGATCCACTCCGCTTCGTTGTACCAGAGCGCCCCGGGCCGGGGAACCCCCTCTACCCGGAGCGTCCGCCGCGCTACCCGGGCGCCGAGATGCTCATGACTCTTCGCGTTTAGCTCCCCCGTTCGAATCCTCCCCGGTCTCGAACGCCTCCGCACGATGGCCCCCTCGAAGTGTCGGCTTGCGAGAGAGGGCCGACGGGTTCGGTGTCTCGCGCCTCCCACTTGCGTGTTGCATCTCAACCCAAAACAGGACTACTCCCCCCTGGAGGGGTCGGGTTGCGCGACAGGGCCGACGGTTCTCTTCTCTGAACACTCTCCCCTCTGGGGGGAGTCAGCGAGCGAAGCGACTTGGTGGGGGGGCTCTGATCTTGGTGTCCGTGAGACCGTTGCGGTCGCTGGTGGTGATGGCCTATCACCGAGTGGCTGGTGCCCGGAACCTGTAGCCACTTGATCGGGCGTCTGTGAGTCGGTCGTCGCGTCGGTGTGCGTGCGCCGGGGTGGGTGGCAGGTGGTTTGCCCCCCACCAATCGGCCTGCGGCCGATTGACTCCCCCCATAGGGGAGAGTGATCCAACCACCAGACCGTCGGGCAATAAACGCCAGAGATCACATCCAAGGGTGGCGCGCCCTCCTAGGCGGCAAACAGTGCCAGCACCGTCACCCCGTTGAAACCGGCATGAATGGCAATGGCGCGACCGAGCCTGCCGGTGACGATCACCGACCGTCCCAGCACGATTCCCGTCACGAACAAAAAGGGGACGGCCAGAACCGCATTGGGGTCGAGCAGGTGGATTCCTGCGAAGACGGCGGCCGACACGACGACGGCGAACCGATCGGTCCTGGTACGTCGCAATGCCCCCAGCAGCACGCCGCGGAACACCAACTCCTCGGACACGGGCGCCAGCAGGACCACACCGAGGACCATCACCAATCGCTCCACCGGCCTGACCGCGTCTGCCGCCGCCTCGACGACCTCTTGGGTGGGGGCGTCGCCGCCGAGGAGGCCGACCACGACCCAGTAGGCGAGCAACGATAAGCCGAGCTGAAGCCCCGCTCCGACGAGTAGCCCCCAGGCGTCCCGGCCCGAGATCGATGCCGACAGAGCCTGGCGCCAGTCGGTCCTTCGCCTCGACAACACCCCGACTGCAGCGAGCGTCGCCGCGCTCTGAGCCGGGACCACCAGGCCGAATAGCCGCAGCGGATCGGCATCGCCGCCGAGCAACGCCAGTACCAGGACGGAGGCTGCGATGCCGGCGGTCACGGCGACCGCGGCATCGCGCGGACGCCACGGAAGCCGTTCAGCCACCGAGTCGTGTGGCGACGTCACGCGCTTCCCTTTCCAGTCCGATGGCCCGGTAGGCCTCTTGATGGGTGAGGCCCGAGCGCCGCCCCCGGAAGTAGTCCCCGAGGTAGGAACGCCCCCACCCGATAGCGCCCAGGCGACGCCACTGATCGATGTGAGTCAGCTCATGGACCATGAGACGCCCCACATCGGCGGCAGATCGCTCCAGGCGATCGGGGTGCAGGTAGATCCCCCACGGCATGGCAACGGCGCTGATCCCTTTTGCCCAGAACATGCGAAACAAGCGCGAGGCCGAGTGCACCGGGATGGTGGCCGGGTCCACATTCGGGAGGGCAACGGTGAGTCGCTCCAAATCGAGATCGGCTCTGGTGAGAGCCTCGAGCGCCCGGAATTTCATGTGCTCAACGAGCTCCTCAAGGCACTATGTTGACGAGGTTGGGTGGACGGACGATGACTCGTGTCGGCTCACCGTCGAGATGGGCGGCGACCTTCTCCGACCCGAGCGCGGCCTGGCGGGCGGCATCCTCTGAGATGTCGACCGGGACTTCGATCCGATCCCTGACCTTCCCGCCCACCTGAACGACCATCGTGACCGTCTCCTCGGCGGCCAGCCCCTCGTCGTATTCGGGCCACTCGGCAAAGCAGACACTTCCCACGCCACCCATGCGCTCCCAGAGCTCCTCACCTATGTGAGGGGCCATGGGAGACAGCAACCTGACGAAGGCGTCGGCTATCTCCCGCGGAACGGCGTCGAGTCCCACCAGGGCATTGTTGAGTTCGAAGAAGCGCGCCACCGACGTGTTGAACCGCAGGTCCGACATGTCGGCCGTGACCGACTTGATGGTCCGGTGGAGCAGCTTGCGCAGTTCTTCATCGGGTGGCTCGTCGGTGATCAACAGTTCACCGGAATCGGGATCGACGTAATTGCGCCACAGCCGTTGCAGGAACCGCTCTACCCCGACGACGTCTCGTGTGGTCCACGGCTTGGAGTCGCCGAGTGGACCCATGAACATCTCATAGATGCGGAGGACATCGACACCGTGATCGACAAAGAACTCGTCAGGATTGACCCCATTCTTCTTCGATTTGCCCATGCGGCCGTATGATTGAGTGACTTTCTCGCCCTCGTACCAGAAACCGCCGTCCCGCTCCTCGACCTTGTCGCTGGGTACGTAGATCCCACGATCGTCCTTGTAGGCGTGAGCCATTATCAGACCCTGGTTGAACAGCCGGCCGAACGGTTCTGCCGTCGACACGTGACCGAGGTCGAAGAGGACCTTGTGCCAGAACCGGGCATACAGCAGGTGGAGCACGGCGTGCTCGACCCCTCCGATGTAGAGGTCGACCCCGCGCTCCCCCATCCAGTACTGCTCCGCTTCTGAGCCTGCGAGGTACTCCTCGTTCCCGGGATCGGTAAAGCGCAAGTAGTACCAGCAGGAGCCGGCCCATTGCGGCATCGTGTTGAGTTCCCGCTCCCAGCGCTCTCCATCGATTTCGACGTATTTCCAGTCGTCCGGGGCGTTGAAGAGCATCGGAGCGGGATCTGCGTCCTCGTCGTCCATCGAAGCCGGCCGGTAGTTGTCGACCTCCGGCAGCAAGAGGGGCAGGTCGGCATCGGAAACTGCCCTCATCTCTCCATCGGGACCATGCAGTATCGGAATCGGCTCGCCCCAGTACCGCTGGCGGCTGAAGAGCCAGTCGCGAAGCTTGTAGTTCACCGCGGCGCGCCCGAGGCCCTCGGCGTCGAGCCACTCGATGATCTTCTGCTTGAATTCTGCGGTTGTCAGTCCG
>JAZGIX010000071.1:0-17958 GCA_036482315.1 Acidimicrobiia bacterium
TTGGGCAGATGTCCATCGAACCGTATGAAGAAATGCTGGAACAGTTCGAGGAGGCACTGAACGCGGCCCGGTCGCTCGGCTGTACGTTGACCAATCCGTTCTCCACGATCGGCCTAACGGTGCTGCCAACAGTCGCCGAGGTGGGCATGTCCGACTACGGCTTGATCGACGCCGTTACCGGCGAAGTTGTCGAAACCGTGGTCGCCTGGCTCTGACCAGCCCAGAAGATCACCCACTGAAAGGATCGAAATTGGGCCTGAAGACCAAGATGGGAGGCACGTCGACCGAGCCGGACAGCGGGTCTTCGAACATGGCGCCGACCTCGGGGATCGGACTCGCGAAACAGAAGTCCCGCGCTCGCGCGATCGCCAAGGCGGTGCTTCCGCCTCTCGTGGTGGGCGTGATAGTGCTAGCCGGTTGGTACTTCGTCTCTTACGGGTTGCTCGACGACCGGAGGCGGTTCCTGCTCGAACCACCCCACGCCGTGCTGAAAGTGGGTTTCCTCGACGGCGAGCACTTCTCTGAGATCCTCAGGGCGCTCTGGAACAGCACCCAGATAGCCATCTTCGGGCTCTCGATAGCCGTCGCCATTGGGTTCTTCCTGGCCATCGTCATGAGCCAGGCCAAGATGCTCGAAACGGCCTTCTTCCCGTACCTGGTCACGATGCAAGCCTTGCCGGTTCTGGCGCTGGTTCCCATGATCTCGTTCTGGTTCGGGACGGGGTGGCAGTCCCGCGTGATCATTTGCGTCATCATCTCGCTCTTCCCGATAATCGTGAATACCTTGTTTGGGCTCCAGTCGGCCGATCGCGACATGCACGATCTGTTCACAATGCAGCAGGCGAGCAGACTCACGCGGTTGCGAAAGCTCATGTTCCCGGCGGCCCTCCCTGCGATCTTCGGCGGCCTTCGGATCTCTGCCGGGCTTTCGGTAGTCGGTGCCGTCGTCGGCGACTTCTTCTTCGGTAGGGGGGAGCCGGGCATCGGCCAACGCATCCTCCGTTACTCCAGTGAGCTCAAAGGTGAGCAGCTCATAGCGGCCGTGATCATGACGTCGGCACTGGGCGTGGCGGTGTTCTTGCTGTTCGGCTGGATCCAGAATCGCGCAGTCGGCAAATGGTACGAGTCCGCTGAGATCTGATCGAAGCGTCTCGCGTTCGTGTCGTCGGCTACGTCATCCACGACGAATGATCCGGCACACCCCTTCCAACCTGTCGGGTTGACACGATAGTTGATGTGCCTTGAACACCTGCAAGCAATCTGGCCGGTGACGTGTGAAGTCACGGTCTATCCAACTCGGCAAGATTCCCAAGATTCGTCTGTGGATTGAGGGATCGTTGCCTGGGGAGAGTCTTCGTCGCCTGCTGGGTCGGCGTTAACTACGATTAACCACTCGGCCTGCTTCGGTGCCCCGCGGACCACCGCTCACACGAGGATCGAGCAGACGCTCGGAAGGCCTCGGATTCTGATGGTTTGCCCCAGCAAATCCCCTTTCATGTCCCCGGCAAAGGGCCGGGGCGCGACGAACACCCGGGCTGGACTTCTCCACATTTGCGAGACGCTACGGGCCCCATCCAGTGCTGTCAAGTACAACTGTACAAGAGGTGGCGGACAGGCTAGAGTGGCGGGCGATGGCCCAACGAATGGCGTTGTACCTACAAGATAGGCACTCGATCGCGCACGAGATCGAAATAGTCCAGTACGCCGAGCAGCGGGGATTCTCTGAGATCTGGCAGGCCGACACTCGTCTTGCACGCGACTGCGTCGTCATGATGGGAGCCCTGCTGCAGGCCACCGACGACATCCGTATTGGTGCCGGGGTGTTGCCTATCTACACACGAAATGCGGCGGTGATCGCGGCGTCGTTCTCCACGATGTGGGAGCTGGGGGGCCTGACTGCCGATGGTCAATCCAGAGTCATGCTCGGTCTCGGCGCCTGGTGGGAGCCGATCGCCTCTCGGGTCGGTGTCGACCGCAAACGGCCGCTGAAGGCCATGCGCGAGAACGTTGAAGCCATCAGGCAGCTCTTCACAATGGAGGAAGTCACCTACGACGGCGAGTTTGTGAAACTCGACCAGGTCCGCCTCGACGTGGCCTTCGGCGAGGTGAGTGCCCGCGACATTCCGATCTACATCGGGGCGACCGGACCCAAGATGATGGAGCTTACGGGCGAGATCTGCGACGGTGCGGTGCTGAACTACATCGTGCCCACCGACTACATCGAGGCGGCGGTCGACCAGCTGGCCGAGGGTGCTCGACGCGCCGGCAAGACCATCGACGACATCGATCGACCCGAACTGCTCGTATGCTCGCTGTCCGACGACGACCCCCACAGCGCCATCATGGAAGGCAAGAAGCTCCTGGCCTACTACCTGGGCACCGAGCCTCATATCATGAAGGCCAGCAAGGTAGACCCGGACCTTGTCGCACGGGTGCAGGAAGTCGTCGGGTGGCCCGCCACCGAGGCCGACTACGCCAAGGCGGCCCATCTCATCCCCGACGACGTAGTGGACACGGTCATGGCTGTTGGATCGTCCGGAAAATGCCGAGAGAAGGTCGCCGCCTACATCGAGGCCGGGGTGACGTGCCCGATTCTGTTCCCGATGATGGACGATATCAGACCGGTGGTTGATGCCTTCGCTGGCTGGTCCCCATGAGCAGCTCTCTGCTCATCGAGAACGGCAGGGTCATCACCCTCGATGACGACGACCGGTCACTGCGGCCCGGATGGATCTACGTCCAGGACGACCAGATCGAGGCGATCGGCGAAGGCGATGCTCCCAGATCGACGACGGGTTCCGACATCACCATCGACGTCGGCGGCGACGTGGTTATGCCGGGAATGGTGAACGCCCACACCCATCTGTTCCAGACCTTCGCGCGCGGAACCGGCGATGATGTGCCGCTGTTGGAGTGGGTCGAGAAGGCGATCCTGCCCATCACCACACACCTGACGGCCGACGACGTCAGGGCCGCCGCCACGGTCGGCTTGATCGAGAATGTCCGGTCGGGGGCAACGTCGGTTCTCGAGCACCAATATGTCCGTGGGGACGGTGGTGTAGACCAGGCGATCTGCCAGGCGGCGCTCGAGGTCGGCTCGCGCATGGTCCTGGCTCGTGGCTGGACCGACATCATCGAATTCGACGTCTATCGAGAGACCATCGCCGAGTTTGAGGCCGGTACCCGCGACCTGTACGAACACTGGGACGGTGCTGAGGGTCGCATCACCATCGAGACGGGACCCCTAGTGCCGTGGGGGTGTTCCGACGAAGGCATGGTGGCGTCCCGATCCCTTGCCGCCGAGCTCGGGTGCGGGATCCACATTCATGTGGCAGAGACCGACGCCGAGGTTGCACTGGGCGTGGAGCGCAACGGGCTGCGTGACATCGAATGGCTCAGCGAAATCGGTGCCCTCGGGCCGACCACGCAGCTGGCACACGCCGTGTGGATCAATGAGCACGAGCTCGAGCTCATTGCCGACTCCGGTGCCACCGTGGTCCATTGTCCGGTGTCGAACATGTACCTGGCGTCGGGAGTGGCGCCGATCGTCGAGATGCTCGAGCGTGACATCACTGTGGCTTTGGGCACCGACGGTTCGGGCTCCAACAACAGCCAGGACATGTTCGAGTCCATGAAGACCGCGGTGTTGTTGCAGAAGGTTCACCGTCTCGATGCCACCGCCATCGGTCCTGCCGAAGTCCTCCGCATGGCCTGCAGAGGCGGAGCCGCCGCGATGGGAGCGAGTGACCGTCTCGGCACGCTCGCCGAGGGACGGTTGGCCGACATCGTCGTAGTCGACCTGGCCACTGCGTTCTCCACACCGGTTCACAACACCTACTCGGCCCTCGTGTTCAACGCCAGCAGCCGCGACGTCCGCACCGTCATCGTCGGCGGAAGGGTCATCCTCCGTGATGGGCAGCTGACGACTCTGGACGAACAACAGGCGCTGGCAGACGCCACCGCCACCTGCAAGGACCTATTCACCCGGGCCGGGCTACAAAGCGAGGTAAACCGACCATGACCACTATCACGGGCTACCACAAGCCCACATCAATCGATGAGGTCGTCCGTCTCATACAGGCCGGCGGGTCCATCATGGCCGGGGGCACCAAGTCGAACAGCAACACCAATCCATTAGACGGGCCTCCACCACCGCGTGAGGTAGTGGACATTCAGGCCCTCGGTCTCGACGGCATCTCAATCGGCGGCGATGGGGTGGCGACGATTGGCGCCTGCGTGACCCTCCAAGGAATCTGCGACTCCGATGCTCTCCCCGCAGCCGTGCGCGAGGCGTCACGGCGAGAAGCGCCCCGAACGATCCGCAACGCCGCCACCCTCGGCGGCACGGTCGCCTCGCGGGTGTCGACCAGCGAATTGTTGGCTGCCCTCCTCGTCCACAACGCGACTGCGAAACTCCACGCCGCCGACGGCGAGCTCACGGTCTCACTGACCCAAGTCCTGACCGACGGGACCGACACGGGCCTGATCACCGAGATCCGCATCGACACCGACGGCACCGGCGCGGCCCAGCGGGTCGGCCGAACCCCTTCAGATGAACCGATCGTCGCCGCGGTCGGCCGGGTCGGCGCCGATGGCAAACTCATCGTCGCCGTCACAGGCGTCGCCGAGGCCCCCACGCTGGTTGATCCAGACCATCTCGACGAGCTGCAGCCGCCGGGAGACTTCCGAGGTACACCGGACTACCGCCGTCACCTTGCATTCGTTCTCGTTTCCCGAGTCACACAGGAGCTGACCCGATGACCGACATAGTGTTCACACTCAACGGAACAGAGCGCACCTTCACATGTGACCCGGGCACGTCCCTTCTGCGACTCTTGCGCAGTGATGGGCTGTTCAGCGTTCGCTTTGGCTCTGACGATGGCCAAACCGGTGCCGGAGCAGTCCTCGTCGACGGCAAGCTGGTCAACTCAGACGTGCTCTTGGCCCCTCAGGTGGAAGGCAAGTCGGTCCTCACGGTCGAAGGCCTCACCCAAGGTCAGGGGATGCACCCCATCCAGGTTGAGTTCGCAGCTACCGGGGCCATTCAGTCCGGCTACTCGACCCCCGCGATGGTGCTGGCGACCAAGGAGCTGCTCGATCGCAATCCCAATCCGACCGAGGCTGAGGTCCGCGATGCTCTCGCCGGGATAATCGACAGGGAGACAGCCTATGTGAAGCCCGTGGAGGCGGTCCTCCGTGCAGCCAGCAGGGTCTCGGGCGAACGGGTCGATCTGTTCCAACCCGAGATCGTCGAACCACTCACCGACGGTTCCAACCCAGCCGAGATCGACCCCGATGCTCCCCCGATCGACGCACCCCTGGCGGTCCCGAGGCTCGTGCCCTCCAAAGCCGTTCCGGCTACTGCGGTGGTCGGCAAGTCGCTAGTCAAGGTCGACGCTCTCAAGCTGGTGAAGGGTCACGCGGCCTTCGTCGACGATGTCGACATTCGAGGTCTGCTTTACGCCAAGGTGTTGCGAAGCCCGCACGCCCATGCACGGATCGTTGACATCGACGACTCCATGGCCATGGCCATGCCCGGCGTTCACGCGGTGATCCACCACAAGAATACGCCTCGGGTCCGCTACCAGTCCGCGGGTCAGTCGCACCCCAAACCGCCTCCCTTCGACCAGGTGTCTTTCGACAACAAGGTCCGCCATGTCGGCGACCGGGTGGCCGCGGTCGCCGCCGAAACGCTCGACCTCGCAGTCGAGGCACTCACGAAGATCAAGGTGACCTACGAGGTCCTCGAACCGGTGTTCGACGAGAACGAAGCCATCGCCGAAGGCGCCCCCGTCATCCACGATGAGCCCGATCTCGACGACGCGTTCGATCGCTCCCGCAACATCTGCCACCACATCGAAGCCGAAACTGGCAATGTAGCCAAGGGGCTCGACGAGGCCGACAAGGTTTACGAGCAGCACTACCGGGTGCATCAGGTACAGAGCACCCCGATCGAGCCGCACATCTCGATCGCGTACTGGGACAGCGACGAGCGGCTCGTCTTCCGAACCTCGACCCAGGTCCCATTCCACTGCCGCCGCCAGCTCGCACCTCTTCTCGGGCTGCCGCTCAAGCGCATTCGGGTCATCAAGCCCAGGGTGGGTGGAGCGTTCGGTGCCAAACAGGAGATTCTGCTCGAGGACATCGTCGGCCACCTCGCCATCGCGACCGGTCGGGCGGTGCGCCTCGAGCTCACTCGTCAGGAAGAGTTCGAGTCCGCCCGGACCCGTCATCCTGAGACGCTGCGATTCCGCACCGGCGTCAACGATGACGGCAGCATCGTCGCCCAGGAACTCAGGGTGGTCGGCAACACCGGCGCCTACGGCACCCACGGGCTCACCGTGCTCACCGTCACCGGCATGCGGGGACTGTCGTCTTACAACATCCCCAACAAGAAGTTCGACTGCGATGTCGCCTATACCAACCTGCCGGTACCGGGCGCGTACCGAGGCTACGGCACACCCCAGGCATTCTTTGCTCTGGAATCACACATGGAAGACATCGCTTCCGACCGCGGACTCGACCCGATCGAGTTCAAACGTCGACACTGGCTCAAACTGGGCGATCCGTTGGAATTTGCGCCCCTGCTGGGCGAGGGTGACGTCGAAATGGGCGAGGTCCCCGTGGTCACCTCCTCCGGGCTGGAGGAGTGTGTCGCCCAGGGACAGCGGGCGATCGGATGGCATCGCCGCGAGGATCCAGGCTGGACCAACCCCCCGGATCAGCCGAACATTCGGCGCGGCATTGGGTTCGGCATGGCCATGCACGGCACCGCCATCCCCGGCCTGGACATGGGCGCCTGCAGCATCAAGATCAACGACGACGGTTCGTTCAACGTGCACGTCGGCGCAACGGATCTCGGTACCGGTTCCGACACGGTCCTCGCGCAGATCGCGGCCGAGGTGCTCGGCGTGCCGCTCGAAGACATAATCATCTACTCCTCCGACACCGACGTGACGCCCTTCGATGTCGGCGCATACGCGTCGAGTACCACCTACATCTCCGGTACCGCGACAAAGAAGGCCGCCGAGGACGTCAGGCAAAAGATCAAGGCCCGCGCCGCCAAGATGCTCGATATCGAGGATCTCAACACGATCGAATTGCGGGACCGCCGGGCGTGGGTCGCAGACGGTAAGTCCGTGTCGCTCGAAGACGTCGCGCTCCACTCGCTACATCAGGACGACCAACACCAGATCATGGGCCAGGCGTCCCACGTCTCACCGGAGTCCCCATCACCGTGGGCCGCCCAGTTCGTCGAGATCGAAGTCGATGTTGAGACCGGCCAACTCACCGTGAAGAAGATGGTGATGGCCGTCGACTGCGGAGTTGCCATCAACCCGATCACTGCCTCTGGCCAATGTGAAGGTGCCGTGACCCAGGTACTCGGCTACGCCGTGTGCGAAGAAATGGTGTACGACGACAACGGGCGCTGCCTCAACCCGGAGTTCGGTCCCTACCGCGTCTATCGAGCCGATGACATGCCAGAGATCGAGGTCTTCCTGGTGCAGACCATGGAAGAAAGCGGTCCCTTCGGAGCGAAAGCCGTCGCCGAGATCGGTACCGACAGTATTGCTCCGGCGATTCGATCTGCAATCGTCAACGCCACCGGAGTTCGCATGTTCCAGATTCCGTTCACTCCCGAGCGCGTGTGGAGAGCGCTCAACGAGGCGTAGAGCCGTGTCGTCGTCATCCGGAGAGCTGCTCATCGCCGATTGGGTGGTCGTCAACGCCCACGAGGTTCCGTTGCACGAGGCAGGAGTCCGGGTGGTGGACAGCCGAGTCACCGAAGTCGGCCCGGCAGCATCGCTGCTCGCAGATTTCCCGGACGACACCGTTCACCGGTTCGGTAACGCCGTGATCGCCCCGGGCTTCGTCAATTCCCACTCCCACACGTACGGAGTCCTCTCTCACGGGATGACGTTGCCGTCAAGCAGTGGGGGCTTTGGCGACTACCTCGCCTCGGTGTGGTGGCCCTACATCGAGGACCGCCTCACGCCCGACATGGTGTCGACCATGAACGAGCTCGGATGTGCAGAGTCGCTCTTGGGTGGCGTCACCACCCTTTACGACATCATCGAGGCACCGTTCGCGACCGGGGAACTGTTACCACTGGTCGCCGAACGGGCCACCGGCACCGGCATCCGAGTCGCGCTCTCTTTCGAAGCAACCGAGCGGGTCAGCGCTCGAAACGGGCTGGCCGGAATCGAAGAGAACACCTCATTCATCGAGCAGCTCGCCACAACTCCTCACGATCGAGCAACGGGCATCATGTGCTGGCACACGAGCTACTCGTGCTCTGGCCGGTTCATTCGAGAGGCGGTCGATGTTGCCCGGTCGCTCGGCGTGCCGGCACAGTTCCACTGCAACGAAGGCGACTACGAACCGGACCGCTCACTGAACGACTTTGGCACATCGACGCTCGAGTACTACCAGCGTCTCGACATCACCGACGCCGACCTCATCGCGTCTCAAAGCGTCATCATGACCGACGCGGAGATCGACATCATGGCCGACACCGGGGTCGCCGTTGTCCACGTACCAGTGTCCAATGGTGTGTTCGGAGCAGGAATCGCTCCAATCCCGAAGATGCTCGAACGGGAAATCACCGTTGGCCTCGGCACCGACGGCTTTTCCCGGGACTTCTTCGAAGTCATCCGCGCCGCAAGTGTCATACACAGGGCCCGACACCAGTCCAGCACGATCATGCCCGCCGCGACGGTGTTCGATATGGCAACCCGAGGCGGTGCGAGAGCGCTCGGTCTCGACGATGTCGGCACCCTCGAGACGGGAGCCTTGGCCGACCTACAGGTCATCGATATCGACATGCCCACTCCGGTGACGGCAGACAACCTGATCGAACAACTCGTGTTCTGGCGAAGCGCCCACGATGTCACCGACGTCATGGTTCACGGCAAGTGGTGCGTCCGTGACCGCCAGTTATCCAACGTGGACCTCGACAGGCTCCGGTGGGAGGCCAACCGGACCGCCGCAGAATTCTGGAGCGCCTCCGAGGATCATGTATGAGCGAGGGACGGATCCTCGAAGAGCTCGTACAGGCGCGACATAACGGCACGGCCGTTGCCCTAGCCACCGTGATCAACACCTCGAGATCCGTCCCTCGCCACGCCGGATCCAGAATGCTGATCTTCGCCGACGGCACACAGTCCGGGACCGTCGGCGGCGGGGAGTTGGAGTCACGAGTGATCGAAGAAGCGATCGCAACACTCGGCGATCGACGCCCCCGCACGTTGAGCTACGACCTGGTCGACCCCAGCCGCGGCGACCCGGGTGTATGCGGCGGTACGGTCGACCTCTACATCGAACCCCATCTTCCCCGACCTCAACTGATCGTCGTGGGCTGCGGCCACGTTGGCGCAGCGGTCATCGACCTCGGCCACTGGCTCGACTTCGAGGTGATCGCGACGGACGACCGTGAAGACCCCCACTTCGATGCCGCCATAACCAACGCCGACCAGTTCGTCTCAGGGTCTATCGAATCGGTCCTCGATACCGTCGCCGTTCGGCCCGAAGCCGCCATTGTGTTGGTCTCGCGCAGCATGTCCGTCGACCTGGCCGCAATCCCCAGGCTGGTCGGCACCGACGCCGGCTACATCGGCGTCATGGGTAGCCGCCGCCGCTGGCGCACCACCAAAAAGCGCCTCGCCGAACTCGGTGTCAGCGCGGCCGACCTCGACCGAATCCAGGCACCGATCGGTCTCGAACTCAACGCCGAGACCCCCGAAGAGATCGCAGTATCGATCTTGGCCCAGGTCATCTCGCATTCGCGCGGAGGGGATGGGGCCGCAATGACAGATACCCGAGCCGGCTAGTGCCATTCGGCGCTCATGGGGTCCTCGTCTGCAGCATCGAGAGCCCCGACGAACAGCTGGTTCTCGTCAACCGTGCCCACAGTGACCCGAAGCCAATGGTCCATGACGCGAACGATGACTCCGGCGGCTCGCAGCCGTCTTCCCAAGCCCTCTGGGTCCGCTCGATGACTCGCGTACCCGAAAGATCCGTCAGATCGTCATCACCTGCTGCTTCTTCAACCCCCACACACACTTCTAGCGTGCCTCGGGATCGACCCCAAGTCCGGTGGCCAGCCGATTTGTGTAGTTGAAGTAGGCCACCAGTTGCGCAAGGTCGACTATCTCGTTATCGGACAGTGCAACTTGGCGGAGTAGTGCGACGTCGCTCTCGGCCATGGCGGCGGGATCCCTTGTGAGCTTGTCGGCGAACTCGAGTATGGCCGTTTGGCGTTCGCCGAGTCCGGCCTGTCTGAAGGTGAAACCGATGCGACTTGGCAGGCTCGCAGCGCCGGCAAGCTCGCCGAGGGCAGCACCGTGGTGATCGACGCAGTATGCACATCCGTTGATGGTCGAAACTAGCGTCGCCACCATCTCCTTCTCCACCATCGTGAGGCCCGAGTCGTGATAGAGGACCGACTGGTAGAGATCCTGGGCGGCCTTGATTGCGGCCGGCTTGATGCTGGACACCTTCACGATGTTGGGAACGCCACCGGCGATCTCGGCAAGAGCTTCATAGAAGTCCTTCAACTCACCTGTTGCGTCTGTGGGCTCGATCTGACGAATGAATGCCATCGTGGTCTCCCGTGTCTCTATTGGTGGTGTTGGGTCAAAGAATGGGGCGATGGAGGCATCATGCTCGGCCCATGGCACCGTTTGAGGCGGCACTCGGTTCAGTCATCGATCCGTGCTGCCAGTTTGAGCCGGTCGGCCTTACCGCTGAATGTTCGAGGCATCTTTGCCAGGACCGTGGTTGTGCGGGGAACCAGGCTTGCGGGGACTCGAGCGGCGACGTGCTCTTGGAGCTGCTTGGCCGTGGCTTGGTGACTGTTGCGCAGCTCGACAAATCCTTCGATGATGCCCGACGCGCTCTCGGCCGCGACAGCATGTTGTACCGATGGATGCTCGTAGTAGGAGTCCTCCACGTCCCTGAGGAAGCCGCCGCGCTCGATGGCCGTCACTTTCTCGCTTAGGCGACCAACCACTTTGAGGTAGCCGTCGGCGTCGTTGAGTCCGATGTCGCCGGTATGGAGTACCCCGCCGCGGGTCGCAGCCGCGACCTTCTCGGGCTTGTTCCTGTAGTCCTGGAAGTAGCCGTGAGTCACCATGACCTCGCCAAGCTCGCCGGCTGGCACCTCGATGCAGTCGTCATCGCCCACGAAGGCCAGCCGGTCTGGCAGCGAGCGCCCGGCGTAGCCTGCGGCCAGCGCCGCCTTGGAATCGTGTGGTGCACCCAGGGCCATGAATCCGCCGAGCTCGCTTTGGCCGTAGCTCTCGAGCAGCGGTATCCCAAGGCGCTCCTTGTACTCTTGCTTGATGCGGGGTGCAAGCGATGACCCACCCGAAAGAGCCAAGCGGAATGGTGATGTCGCCTTGTCCGCAATCGGCGAGTATGCGATGTCCGCCAAGGTCAGTGGATATGCGACCAGGATCGTAGCTTGTCTATCTAGAGCAACTTGCCAGATAACGTCAGTGCTCGACCCCGCAGTCAGTCCGACGCTACTGCCGGTGTGGAGTGCGGGCATGAGGGCCGCTACGAGTTGGAAGCTGCTCGATATGGGGGTCGTCGTCAGTAGGACGTCTTCTCGTGTGAGGCGGAGCCGTTCAGCGATGCAGCTCGCACCCAGGGTCACCGACTCGGAGGTCAGGATTACACCCTTTGGATCGCCCGTGGTACCAGATGTATAAGACAAGAAGAGTGGACTCTCCGGGCCGTGGAGATTCACGGAGGCTGCGGATGAGTCAGCGGTAATCTCTTCGATGTCGACGACCGCAGGCACTCCAACCCGTTTGATTCGGTCCGCTATCTCGGGCGCGGCTACTACAAGGTTGACGCCGGCATCTTCCACGAAATAGGGCAAAGCATCGTCGGGTGTGCGGGCATCGATCATCGCCGGGAGCGCTCCGGCCTTCCAACACCCGATTATCGACAGCCACAACGACACGCGATCCGGCGACGCCATCCCGACGGTATCTCCAGGGGCAATGCCGAGGCCGATGAGTCTTGCAGCGACTGCGTCCGTGCGGGCATCAGCTTCGAGGTAGGTCACGGCAGTATTCGGATCGAAAAGAAACAGCTGATCACCATGCCGCCGCACTGCTCTGCCAAAAACTCGAATCACGTCCATTTCTTCACTCCTCTTATACCGATACCCATATATGCGGTCCGCTGCCACGGCGAACATCGTCTTCAGCTCATGAACTCCAGTGTGGCGAACTCCTCCAGGGCCAGCGCGAGCTGATCGACCATGGCTCGGATTTCGAGTTCGCCGGTCTCGGCGTCGGCACCCTTCGGGTTGCCGACCACGACGAAGCCTTCGTAGGGGATCTGATCCCAGCCTCCGTCGGTAATCGGTCCCGGCAGCAGCAGCGCTACCTTCGTTGGCTCATCTCCGCCCGTTGGTGGTGACGATTCGCCTACGTCGTATCGCTGACTGGTCCTGCCACAGACGTGTCTGTGGTTTCGTCGGTCGTACCCCCGCAGGCCGCAGCCAGCATCAGCGTGGCTACTACCAAAGCTGGAATCCGTCGTGTTGTCGTGATCTTCATCTGAGGCTCCCTCCGCCCTTGATAAGGCTCTCGTTCATTACATTTCGATTGCGGCTGGCTCTTCGTCACTCATACGAGCTTGTACCTTTCTGGATTGGGATGTCTCGAGACAAGATCTGTTGCGATCTTGTTGTGTTTCGCTACAAGATCATCAACGTCGATCGTCAAGAGTTGTCTGTCTCGGACAACCGTCCTGCCGTTGATTACTGAAAGGTCGACTCGATCGATATCGCATAGAATCAGCGCGGCAACCGGGTCATGCACCGCACCGCCTGCCATCGAGATCGTGTGCAGGTCGACACCAATGAAGTCGGCAGCCTTGCCCACCTCGAGGGAGCCGATCTCGTCTTGCCTACCCAGTACTGCCGAACCCCCCAACGTGGCAATATCCAGCCCCTCTTCGACTGTGAAACTGTCTGCGCCGCTCTTGACTCGCTGCAAGAGCACAGCGTTCCGAGCTTCCCTGAACAGATGCCCGGTGTCGTTGCTGGCAGATCCGTCGACGCCAAGGCCCACGTTGACGCCGGCGTCTCTCATCTCGCGTACCGGCGAGATTCCTGAACCGAGACGCATGTTTGACGATGGGCAATGTGCCGCGCCGGTCCCGGACTCCGCCATCATCTCGATCTCGGACTGACTGAGGAAGATCGAATGCGCCCACCACACATCCTGACCCAACCAACCGAGCTCTTCCATGTATTCAGCTGGACGCTGCCCGAACTCGCGTTCGCAGTACACCACCTCGTCCATCGTCTCGCCGACGTGTGTGTGCATGCCTACGTTGCTGTACGAACGAGCTAACTCCGCGGTCGTTCGCATCAGATCCTTGGTGACCATAAACGGCGTGCATGGCGCCACACCGAGGCGAATCATCGACAGCGGCTGAGGGTCGTGGTATTGCTCGATCAGCCGCTGGCAATCCGCGAGAATGTCATCCTCGTCCTCAACTACGTCGTCAGATGGGAGACCGCCACTACTACGTCCCAACGACATGGCACCCCTGGTTGCATGGAACCGCAAGCCAATCGTCTCGGCTGCCTCAATCTGTGCATCTAGCCCCGCGTCATTGGGAAAGATGTAGAGATGATCGCTGCTAGTGGTGCAACCCGAGAGGATCAGCTCTGCCATTGCCGTTAGTGCACTGGTGCGGACAGCCTCATTGGTGATCTCGCCATAGATCGGCAGCAAGCGCACAAGCCAATCGAACAGACCGTGGTCCTGAGCACCGGGGACGGCTCGAAACAACGACTGGAACATGTGGTGGTGGGTGTTCACCAGCCCCGGAAGAAGAGCGAGACCGGTCGCGTCGATCACGGTATCCGCCACAGAAGGCAGTTCCGATGTTGGTCCAATCATCTCGATCACGTTGCCACGAACATGAAGTCCCGCGTTCTTCAGGACAGTGCGTTGATCATCCATCGTGATTACGACATCTGCGTCCTTGACGAGCAAAGTCGACATGGGACTCACACCATGGATCGAGCGTAAGCCCGATCCATGGTCCGGCCGGTTGTGGATTCACACTGTCGATTCCAGCTGCTTGTAGGCTCGTCAGCCGCCGATCGCCCAGAAGTGTGGCGGCCTCGGAAGGGGCGGTCTGGGTGGCGAGCAGAAGTCCAAGCTCGATCGGGCCGTGTGAAGCCAACCATGTCCCTCCGAAGTTTGAAGATAGCAATAGCGTATGCTGTTTCTTTTACTATTGTCAAAGAACTGTCAAGGAGCAGCCTGGGAATCCCGTCCACGGATTCAATATCATGCCCCGAATGAAGGATGCTCAACAGACTCCGCAAATCGGTAAACGTATCCGGCACGCCCGAAAGGGAGCGGGCCTGACCCTCAAGAACCTTGCAGCGATGACCGGGCTATCGGGGCCCTACCTGAGTCAGATGGAGAACGGCCGCGTCAACATCAACGTCACGCACCTGGAATCCATCAGCCGGGCACTCGGCGTACCGATCGTCTCTTTGTTCGCGGATGACGATTCTCCACGTGTCAGCGAAACACGTCGCTTGGAGAGGCGATGGTTCGATCTCGGCGACGGCGCTCAAGAATCCCTTCTAATCAAGGGCCTTGGCAATCTTGAGACCTTCACGATCCGACTGCCCTCTGGCGCCGACACGCTCGAGCAATCCAGCCACCCGGGCGAAGAGTTCACCTTTGTGATAACGGGGAGGGTCCGACTCCTTCTCAACGGTGACCAGGTTCACGACCTCGATGAGGGCGACATCCTCTACTACCTGTCCGAGATTCCACACCGATGGCTAAACGTAACCGACGGAGACAGCGAGATTCTCGTAGTCAACACCCCCGCGACTTACTGACCTGCCTATGCGATGCCCCCGTTTCGGTGGGGTGTACGATCGCCGGCCGATTCCACCGTCTCCTGTTTGAGTTCCCAGAGTGCCTGGGTGAGTGACACGTGGTAGACGTGGGGGTTCATGAGTCGTCGCACTCCCGGATCCAGACGAGACATATCGGCTTCTCGCCGTGCTCGGGGTTGATCGATCGGCTCCGGCTCGATCATTCGCTTTCCGTCGATCCAGGCGGGTTCGAGGAGTGGCTCAACTCGCTCAATGTCGGTGCGATCCACTGTGCGGTGAAAATCATGCCTGATCGGGTGCCGGAGCACGAGGTGATCGGCACCCGCAATGTCCTCTCCTTCTAGACCGAGGACGTCGGCGGCGGCAAGCCCGCGCTGGTCGTAGAGACGCACCACCTGTTTGTGGCCGGGGGTGACGGTCTTCTGCGGTGACTCCGAGATCTTGACTGCGGGCACCCAAGATCCGTCGCGTTCGACCGCCACCAGTTTGTAGACGCTGTCGAGTGACGGATCACCATCCGAAGTCAGGAGTTTTGTTCCGACACCGAAGGCCAGACGATCGATCAGATGGTCTGCTTCCACGCCGTACTCGGCAGCCTCCTGTTCGATCTGGGTGAGGATCTGCCAGATAGCAAGCTCGTCGAGTCCGCTGGACAGGACGATGGTCTGGTCTGTGAAGCCGGCCGCATTGAGCTGTTGGGCCGAGCGGATCGCCAGGTGAGCAAGGTCGCCCGAGTCGAGTCGGATGCCAATCGGTTCGTGACCCTGGTCCCGCAGTTCCGTAAACACCGCGACGGCATTCGGGAGTCCGCTGGCGAGGGTGTCGACCGTGTCCACGAGCAACAGGCAAGAATCAGGGAAGGAGCGGGCGTAGGCCTGAAACGCCCCCAGCTCGCCCTTGCCGAGCGCCATCATCGCCTGCACCATCGAATGCCCGTGGGTGCCGGTCGGCTGCACTCCGGCGAGCATCGCGGCACCCACGTAGCTGGTACTCGATGCCCCACCGATCAGGGCTGCCCGAGTTCCGGCTGCCGCTCCGAACTGTGGTCCGCGTCGCACTCCAAATTCGAGCGTCGGGCGTCCTCGAGCGCTCTCAGCGACGAGGCTGGCTTTGGTGGCGATGAGGGTCTGGTAGGAGAACTGGTTGAGGATTGCGGTCTCGAGTATTTGAGCCACCGCCAGTGGGCCGGTGATGATGCTCAGAGTCACCCCGGCGTGCACGACTCTTCCCTCGGGAATGGACCAGAGCCGGAGGTCGGCGAACGACATGGCCTCGAGCCACTCGAGGAAGGGGTCGGTGAACAGGGGTCCGGTGCTGCGGTCGGTGAGGCCGCGCAGGTAGTCGAGTGCCGCTGGATCGAACCGATGCTGTTCGATCCAGTCGAGTACTCCTTCGAGGCCTGCCTGAATGCAGTATCCGGCCTGGTGGGTTCCGTAATCGGGGTATGACCGGAAGAAGTGCTCGAACATCGCAGGTGTCTCGTGGATGGCCTCGTCGAAATAGAGCTGGGCCATGGTCAACTCGTACAGGTCTACGAGGAGTGCACCGTTTGCGGTGCTGCGAAGTGGGTCGGAAGAAGGCATCGGCACGAGGGTACCTCCCAGGTACCCGCCCGGACCGGGGCAGGTATTCTCGGTGCCGTGATCGCCTATGACTCTGAAACGGTGCTGGTGGTCGTCGATGTCCAGAACGACTTCGCAGATCCCGATGGCGGCCTATCCGTCGCCGATGGCTCCGCCGTTGTACCGGTGATCAACCAGCAGATCGCCGCCGCCAAGGAAGGCGGAGGTCATGTCGTGTACACGGCCGACTGGCACCCCGCCAGCACGCCCCATTTCGCCAAAGACGGCGGGATCTGGCCGGTGCACTGTGTCGCCGACACCTGGGGTTCGGAATTCCATCCGAACCTGGTCGTGGACGGCCCGGTAGTGCGCAAGGGATCCAACGGAGAGGACGGCTATTCGGGGTTCACCATGCGGGATCCCCAGACCGAAGAGACGACGCCGACCGAGTTGGTGGCGATGTTGGAGGAGTGGGGTGCGACCAAACTGATCGTCACCGGGCTCGCCACCGACTACTGCGTAAAGGCCACCGCGCTCGACGGATTGTCCGAGGGGTTCTCGGTCCATCTGATCCGCGATGCGGTGCGTTCGGTCGACCTAGAAGAAGGGGACGGAGACCGCGCTCTGACCGACATGGAGTCTGCCGGCGTGTCAATCGAGTAGCCGGTTTAGGAGAAGTGCGTAGGCGCTCCTGTTCTCTCACAGGTTCTTGGTGGCTTCGCGCTTGCTGAGGCCGGATAGCTCGTGCTGGTGGGAGCGCACGAAGTCGCCGACCGCGTCCGGGGCGGTCCATGCATAGTCCCGCAACGCCCAGCCGATAGCCTTGCGGATGAAGAAGTCTGTCTCATGTGCTCGACTCGAGCAGCCCAGAAACAGCAGATCGGCGTCGGTGTCCTTCTTGTGGCCCACCTGGGAGATGATCGCAGCGCGTCTGAGCCAGAGGCTCTGGTGATCGAGCCATTTCACGATTGTCGGCGTCATTGCGTCACGTTGGTGCAGCAGCACTGTTCCGGCCAGTTTGGTGGCTGCCTCGTCGACGAGGTCCCACCAGGCTCCTTCGACGATTAGGCGGCGATACAGGGGGGTCGACGACAGGGTGACGAAACGGGAGTGTGCCCGAGCCACGCCGAGTGCCAGGTATCTCTCTTCACGGTGGGGAAGTGCCCAAAGCTTCCGCACCAATGCGGTGTATTCGGACCGGGTGGCGGGTGGCCAGCGCCGGATCAGTTGGCGGCAGATAGGGCCACGCCCAGCCTTCTGGACGCCGTAGAACGGCATGTCGGTCTTCATGTAACGGGCCATGTCCGCTGCTTTCGCAGGGTCGGACAGCGATGCGAGACTGGAGGAGGCGAAGTTTGCGGCAGCGGTCAGGTCGATCACTCTTGTGATCGTACGGCACACGTAGGCGTGGTCACTGGCCGAGATCGCGAATTGCGAATCGCGATTCTCAGCTGGCAGCTAGAAATGCTCACCGCCTTCTGCTTACGGCCACACCCCTCT
>JAZGIX010000072.1:0-4575 GCA_036482315.1 Acidimicrobiia bacterium
GACCACAGCGACGACGATCGCAACAGTGGGGGCGATGGCCAAGAAGTCCAGGTTCACTGCGCGTTCGCTCCTCTCGCGCCATCTGGTAGCCAGTAGCCAGTAGCCAGTAAGCGCCGACCGTCGCGCCCTCTGATACTGGATACTGGATACTGGATACTCATCGTTCCACCGCGATATCGCCGGTACTCCCGAAGTCGGGTACCACGTAATCCGTCTTCTCTTCTATTCGCTCGAGGATCGAATCGACAGATGGCTCGATGATTTCGAGCGCCGGCTTCGGGTATACGCCCAGGAAGACCACCAGCGCCGCGATCGGGATGATGATGATCTTCTCCCTCAGGTTGAGGTCGGTGAGCCCGCGGTTGGCCTCGACGGTGATTTCTCCGGTGAACATGCGTTGGTAGGCCCACAACAGATAGACCGCGGCGAGTACGACACCGAATGAGGCCGCGATGGCGTAACCGGGTAGTGAGAGGTACGAACCGATCAGCACGAAGAACTCTCCTACAAACCCGTTCAGGCCGGGGAGTCCGATCGATGCGAACGCGGTAAAGAGGAAGGCACCTGCAAAGAGGGGCATCACTGTCGCCAACCCGCCGAACTCACTGATCTCGCGGGTATGGCGTCGCTCGTAGATCATGCCGACGAGCAGGAACAGCAAACCGGTTGTGAGGCCATGGTTCACCATTTGAATCACGCCACCCTGAAGACCCTGGGTGGTGAGAGCGAACACCCCGAGCACGACGAAACCGAGATGGCTCACCGATGAGTAAGCGACCAACCGCTTGATGTCGGTCTGGACGATGGCGACGATCGCCCCATATAGGATCCCGATCACAGCCAGCACTGCCAGAACCGGCACCAGGTCCACCGTCGCCTCCGGGAACAAGGTGAGGTTGAACCTGATGAGGCCGTAGGCACCGAGTTTCAGCAGGACCCCCGCCAGAATCACCGAACCCGCGGTCGGCGCCTCGACGTGGGCATCGGGCAGCCAGGTGTGGAATGGGAACACCGGGACCTTGATCGCAAACGAGATCCCAAAGGCGGCGAACAACCAGAACTGGGCATTGCGGGTCAGATCGGCACCGAGCAGTTCAACGAAGTCGAACGTCGGGCCGCCCAACTGGTCGGACACGAGGAACCCCAGAGACAGGATCCCGGCAAACATCAGCGCCGACCCGAAGGCCGTGAAGAGGAAGAACTTCACTGCAGCATGGACCCGCCGCTCGCCTCCCCAGATCCCGATGATGAAGTACATCGGGACGAGCATCGCCTCCCAGAAGATGAAGAAGACCAGCAGATCGAGCGCCAGGAACACACCGATGATCCCTGCCTGGAGAAACAGCATCGAGGCGGCGTACTGCCGAACCCGGTGGGTGATGGTGGTGCTTGCAAGCAGTGCGATCGGGAACAGGAAAGCGGTGAGTACCACCATCAGCAACGAGATCCCGTCGACCCCGACGTGCCAGCCGACGCCCCAAGGCTCGTGCCAGGTGGACTTCTCGACGAACTGGAACCCGGCCTCGCCCGACTCGAAAGCGAATAGCAGCCACACCGCGCCGCCGAATGTCACTAGTGACGAGGCAATCGAGAGCGGGAGCGCCAGGTCGTCGCGTTTTACGAAGAGAACCACCAGACCGCCCACGGCAGGAAGAGCGATCAGGGCGGAGAGGATTGGGAAAGTCACTTCGCACGCCTCTTCGCGTCTGGTCGGGTCTTGCTGAGGCCGTAGCCAGTAGCCAGTAACCAGTTGCCAGCAAGACGCGAGATCCCGTCTCCCGTTGCCCGGATCCCGTTGGTGGTCTTCAGTAGACCCGCCGCACCGGGGTTCCTCTGGGTACTGGGTACTGGGTACTGGGTACTGGGCTTGGTTTCCCGTTTCCCGGTTCCCGTTTCCCGACCTCTGTTGTGGGTCTTCTCAATACTGGGTACTGGATACTGGATACTGGATACCGGCATCAGATCCCTCCCCTGCTGAGGAACCACGCCAATAGGCCGACGGCTCCGGCCATGATCGCCAGTCCGTAGCTGCGGACGAAGCCGGTTTGAAGCGGTCGTAGCCAACCCCCGGCCTTGCGGGTGAGCGACCCGATTCCTTCGACCGCTCCGTCGATCCCCCGAACGTCGAGTCGGAAGGCGAGCCAGGCTGCGCCCAGCTTGCCACCCCTGGCAAACACCCCGGCGTACACGTCGTCTACGTAGTAGCCGTTGCCGAGCAACCTCCATCCGAGTCCGTCCTCAGCCGGCACCCGAGTCCGATACCGGAGGATGGCGGCCCCGATTCCCATGACTCCAGCGGCAACCGACACCGCGGCGAGGATCCAAGCGAGCGAACCATCCGGGGCATGGGCCAGATGAATCGTTTCGAAGACCGGGTCCAGGAAATGCTCGAGCGTCGTCTTGAACGGAGTGTTCACCAACCCGCCCAGGACGGAGAGACCGGCCAGGACCATGAGCGGGACGGTCATGAGCCTCGGCGACTCGTGCGGCTCGACACCGTCCTCCCACCGGGCTTCACCGAAGAAGGTGAGCCACATCATCCGGGTCATGTAGAACGCGGTCAGCAGGGCGGTCACCAGGCCGACACCCCACAAGACCTGCCACAAACCGCCGCGCTCGAACACGACACCCAGGATCTCGTCCTTCGACCAGAAGCCGGCAAATGGAGGGATGCCCGAGATGGCGAGCCAGGCGATCGCCATGGTGGCGAACGTGATCGGCATCTTGCGCGCCAATCCGCCCATTTTGTGCATATCCTGCTCGTCCGCCATCCCATGGATGACCGACCCGGCGCCGAGGAACAGCAGCGCCTTGAAGAACGCGTGGGTCATGAGGTGAAACACTCCGGCCACGTGGGCAGCGGCCCCAACGGCCATGAACATGTACCCCAACTGGCTGATCGTCGAGTAGGCAAGCACCCGTTTGATGTCGCGTTGGGCGATGGCGATGGTGGCGGCAAACAACGCCGTGGCGCCACCGACAATCGCCACGGTGGCAGCCGCAATCGGAGCAAGTTCGAAGATGGCACCGGTCCTGGCGACCATGTACACGCCCGCCGTCACCATCGTCGCGGCATGGATCAGTGCCGAGACCGGAGTCGGGCCTTCCATCGCATCCGGCAGCCACACGTAGAGCGGTAGCTGGGCCGACTTGCCTGCTGCCCCGATCAACAGCAGCAGAGCAATGGCGGTTGCCATTCCCACGGTCAACTCGCCGCCGTGGGCACCCTCGAACACCGTATCGAATCCCAACGACCCGAACACCGAGAAGATCAACATGAGGGCGACGATGAAACCGACATCGCCCACCCGATTGACGATGAAGGCTTTCTTGCCGGCCGCGGCCGCCGTGTCTCGCTCGAACCAGAACGAGATCAGCAGGTAGGAAGAGAGGCCCACCAACTCCCAGCCCACGAAGAGCAGGGCGAAGTTGTTGGCCAGCACCAGAATGAGCATCGAGGTGATGAACAGGTTCATGTACGCAAAGAAGCGCCCGAATCCGGGGTCGCCATGCATGTACCCGATCGAATACAGATGGATGAGTGAGCCGACCCCCGTGACCACGAGCGTCATGAGTGCAGAGAGCTGATCCCAACGCAGTTCGGCCTCGACGCCGAATGCCGGCAGCCATTCGAACCAGCGGACCGTCTCCACCGGCCCATCACCGTTGAAGAAGTCGAGTGCCAGGACGACGGCGATGACGAACGGTCCAACGACGGCCAGAGTGGCGACGATCCCGGCGCCGGGCTCACCGATCCTCTTTCCGAACCCGAAAAGGACCAGCATTCCCGCCAGCGGGAGGAGGACGATGAGCGAGAGAGACAGCTCCATCAGCCGCGCAACTCCGCCAACTCGTCGACCGAAGCCGTCTGCCTGCGGCGGAAGACTGCGACGATGATCGCCAGCCCCACTACCACCTCGGCCGCGGCGACGACCATCACGAAGAACACCGAAACCTGACCTTCGAGAACGTTCAGCTCGCGGCCGGCGGCAACGAAGGTGAGGTTCACCGCGTTGAGCATCAACTCGACCGACATGAACATCACGAGGGCGTTACGACGCAGCAGAATCCCGCCGGCGCCGATGACGAACAACACCGCCGCCAGAGCCATGTACCAACCCGGGGTCACGGTCATGCGTCCACCTCGGCGTCGTCATCGTCTTTGAAGAAGGCAAGGGCTATCGCACCCGCCGCCGCCACAATCAGGAGCAGCCCGGTGATCTCGAACGGGAGCACCCATCTCTTGAACAGCTCATCGCCGATTGCCTCCACCGTGCCGTTGACCGGATCGAGCGGATTGCGAATGCCGGTCGTCCAGGCCAAACGCCCCGCAACCGCGACCGCGGCTCCAAACAGCACGATGAGCCCGAGCGCCAGTGGTCGCTGAAGGGGGAGGTTCTCTGTCCGGTCTTCCTCCTTGTCCACCCCGATGAGCATGATGACGAACAGGAACAGCGTCATCACGGCTCCGGCGTAGACGATCACCTGGACGGCCGCCACGAAATGGGCCGAATTCGAAACGTAGAAGACCGCGATCGAGAACATCGTCATCATCAGGCCCATCGCCGAATACAC
>JAZGIX010000073.1:0-7470 GCA_036482315.1 Acidimicrobiia bacterium
ACAGCAGAAGTCAACACCCGGTGCGCCCGACGACTACGCCCCCACCAGCCGCCACACCAGCCCGGCCTGGAGCAGATAGACCTCGCCGTCGGGACCAACGCCGAACGACGTCAACCCGAAGAGTCGGGGCAAGAAGACGTCGTCTGGATCGGTGAGTACCACGACTTCGATCGGGTCGCCGACCCGGAGAGCCCACACCTCGCCCGAGCAGTAGTCACCGAAGAGATAAACACCCTCGAGTTCCGGGATCGAGGAGCCGCGGTACACGACGCCACCGGTCACCGAGCATCGCCCTGAGTCGTGGAAGTACTCGAATACAGGTGCGAAGAACGGCTCGGGGCTGCAGTCGTCGAATCGGAAGCAGTGGTTCCCCTCGAGCAACGGCCAACCGCCGTTCGAACCGGATCCGGCGGAATCGAAGAGATCGATCTCTTCCCATTGGCCCTGACCCACATCGCCCACCCAGAGGTCGGTTCCATCGAATGCGAACCGCCACGGGTTCCGCATTCCCCACGCCCACACCTCGGGTGCTCCGTGCACGCCGTCGGCGAATGGGTTGTCTGGCGGTATGCCGTAGGGATCGCCACCGTCGAGGTCGAGGCGAAGGATGGTGCCGAGGAGCGAGAACGGATCCTGTCCGTTGTCGAACTGGTCGTCGGACCCGCCGCCATCTCCGAGCGCCAGGAAGAAGAACCCGTCCGGTCCAAAATCGATCATTCCGCCGTTGTGATTGGTGGCCGGTTGCGGGAGGCTCAGAATCGTCTTGCTGTTCCCGGTACGTGCGACTCCCGCCGAATCCAATCGATACTCGACAACCGTGGTCGCACCATCGAGCGCCGAAAAGTGAACCATCATCCGATCCGGATCGTCCGGGTCGAAAGCCAACCCCAACAGGCCCTGCTCACCCGAGAACCGCACCCGATCCGAGATGTCGAGCACCACGATTCTGCTGCCATCGTCGAGATTCACGGCGTAGACGATCCCGGGTTGATCGGCCACAAAGAGGCGAGGATCATCCGCCCTTGCCGTGGTCAGGATCGGCTGAACGAAGCCATCGGCGATCAACTCGATATCGATCTGGATCTCGTCTAGCGGCACCGGCGGCAGGGGAGCCGCGGTCGTCGTCGACGCCTGCGCGGCCGTGGTCGTGGATACCGCCACGGTCGAGGTAGTCGCGGCTGCGGCGTTAGTAGTGACTGCGCCGGCCGCGGTCGTCACGGAGATGGAGGTCGTCGACGTTGCAACGCCTGAAGAATCGGAGCAGGCACCGATGACGAGCACCAACCCGACAAGGGCAAAGCGAAAATTCATCAGCGGCAGAGTAAGCGAGTCAGGAGTCAGGAGTCAGGAGTTAGGAGCTGCCATCTGCCATCTGCACTCTGGCTACTCCAAGACGTAGCGGGGATAGGTGGCCTTGGCTCGCTCGGCATCGAGCAGATCAACCGTCACGGTCGCAACCGGCTCATCCTCGGAGGTGGTCGCCAGCACCTCGCCGTCCGGATCGATGATCCAGCCGAGTCCTCCCCAGCGCATGCCGAGTGCGTCGGTCCCGCTGCGGTTGCTCGAGATCCCGAACGCACCAGACATGACCGCGGCTGCACGGCCTCCGGCGAGCCACTTGTCGCGGCTCGCCCACTCGGTGCTGCGCGGGGTGGCAAGAATTCCTACTCCGGCGCGACCCAGTTTCCGGGCGTGCTCGGTGAACCAGACCTCGGTGCACATCAGGAACCCCACCTTGCCCAGTGCCGTGTCGAGGGCAGGGAACGAACCGGCTCCGCGGTCGTACCACGTTGCCTCCCAGAAACCGTCTTCATCGGGCAGGTAGTACTTGTGATGGGACGGTTGGTAGGAGTTTGATTCCCAGACGAACGCCTCGTTGTGCCGGTGCCCGTCGACCACCACCGGTCGGGATCCGAGCACCGTCGACGCTCCCAACTCCCCGAGGCGCTCCAACCAGACCTCGTGAGTGGCCACCGCCTCGTCCCAGCGTTCCGGGTCAACCTCCTTGGTCGCAGCCAGCCACACCGAGAACGGCATTTCGGGCAGCAGCACGACATCAGAGCCGTTGACGCGGCAGTGTTCGACCAGGGCCTCCCAGGCCTCGTCGAGCCGATCCGGATCATGGGGAAGTTCGCAGACGGTGAGGTTCATATGGAAGCCAGGAGTTAGGGATTAGGGATTAGGTCTAACACCTAATACCTAACGCCTAATGCCTTCTTCCCTCACACTGCCTTCAGCGCCTGCTCCAGGTCGAGCAGAAGATCACCGGCGTGCTCGATCCCGACAGAGATCCGTACCAATCCATCGGTGATCCCAACCTCTGCCTTCTCTTCGGAGGACATCGCCGCATGCGTCATCGTTGCCGGGTGCTGCGCCAGGGACTCCACTGCTCCCAGGCTGACTGCAAGCTTGATCAGTCGGAGCGAGTCGAGGAACCGGAAGGCCTCCAACTCACCGCCGTCCAACTCCATTGCCACCATGGCACCGGGGCCCTTGCACTGGCGCTGGTAGAGATCCCAGTTGGGATTTGCCTCGTCGATATGACCGAGCCAGTTGACGCGGTTCACCTTCTCGTGACCGCGCAGATAGTCGGCAACGATGCGAGCGTTCTCCGCCTGCTTGTCCATCCGGATCCGCAGCGTCTTGAGGCTCCGCATCAGAAGCCAGCCGACCCAGGGGCTGGTCATTGTCCCCAGCATCGTCCGCATCCCCTTGATGGGAGCGAGGATCTCCTTCGATCCCGTAGCCGCGCCGGCGATGAGATCGCTGTGACCGCCCAAGTACTTCGTCGCCGAGTACAGGACGATATCGACGCCATGCTCGAGCGGGCTCTGGAACACCGGCCCAAGAAAGGTGTTGTCGACCGCCACCAGTACCTTGTGATCGTCTGTCGAATAGCTGGCGGCGACCCGGACGCATTCGTCCAGGTCGATCAGGTCGTTGGTTGGATTGGCCGGGGTCTCGATGAGCACCATGCCGAGCCGATCACCTGCCTTTTCTATCTGCCTGGCGATCTCCTCACGAGGTGTGTCCAGACCGAAGCGAACCACCCCAATCCCGAATTCGGGGAGCACCGTTTCGATGAAATGCTCCGTGCCGCCATAGAGCGGGGTGCTGGCCAGCAGCACGTCGCCGGGGCGAAGGTAGGCCCAGATGGTTGTTGTGATGGCGGCCATCCCGCTCTCGAACAAGGCGCCGTTTTCAGCGCGGTCCCACACCGCAATACGGTCCTCGGCAATCTCGAGGTCAGGATTGTTGAGGCGGGAATAGATGAGGTCGATCTCCTCACCCGGCTCGGCCTCTTCCAGTCCGTAGGCGAGCGCAAACGCGTGCTTTCCGGCAGCGGCCGTCTCGAACTCGAACGTGGAGGTTTGGAAGATAGGACTCACCGCAGCGCCCTGGGACCACTCCGGCTTGTACCCGTAGGACATCATCAGGCTCTCGGGGCGAAGGCGGTGTCCCTCGATCTCGTCACACCACTTCGTCATGTCATCTCCTCGGATGAGACGGCGGGCGCGGCTGCAGCCTGACAAGATGGTATCGACGGCCGATACTTCCGCCGAGAGGCGTTCGGCCCCTTGAGAACACCCCGTTGGGCACCTCCGCGACGGCCGAGTACCGCAACCTGGGGACCGGGTGGCGATGAGATGAGGGTCTCAGCCTCTCAGCCTCTCGACCCCCAGCGACGCCGGATCGAGCCCGACGGCCAATTGGTCGGCGGACGGCGCACCTTCGAGGATCATCGCCGCGGCGTATTCGCCCATTGCCGGGCTGGTCTTGATGCCGAAGCCCCCTTGACCGGCGAGCCAGTAGAAGCCCTCCACTGCGTCATCCCAGCCATTCACAGGCTGGTTGTCACGAACGAAGGATCGCAGCCCCGCCCAGGCATTTTGAACCGAAGGAATCAACAACGAACTGACCGACTGAATACGCTCGATCCCAAGGGCAACGTCTCTCTCGCGATGGCGAACGTCGTGCGGCTCCATCTCGAAGGTGTCGGCCGGGCTCGCCAGGATGCTGGCTCCTTCGGGCTTGAAGTAGAACTGTTCATCCAGATCGATGATCATCGGCCACGAGCGATGATCGGCATCCGGCGGCGGAGTGAATGTGAATGCGGTACGACGCTTGGACACGAGTCCGATCGGCGCAACACCCGCGGCCACGGCGACCTCGTCGCACCAGGCACCGGCGGCATTGATGAGCACGCCGGCTCGCACTTCCTCACCCCCGGATCGAATCACCCAGTCGTCTCCAATACGCTCGGCGGTTTCGAGGCCGAATTCAGACCGAATCTCTCCACCGCGTTGCCTCAGGCCACGCTGGTAACCCATGTGGAGTGCGTGCACATCCAGATCCATCGCTTGGGGTTCGAGCACTCCCCCCGCCACCACTGCAGGATCGAGAACCGGACACAGATCGGTGGCCTCGACCGAGTTGAGTCGTCGAACCGAGGGGACGAGAACTTGCTGGCTGGCGGTCAAACCATCAAGCCGATTCGCCTGCTCATGAGTTGCGACGAACGCTATCCCTCGGGCCATAAGAAGCGGGCGATCGGAGAACCCCTCAGGCGATCGATCGAGAAACGGCCTGCTGGCGATCGCCAGTCTGCGGACAACCGGCTCGCCGTAGCACTCGGTAAACACCGCCGCCGACCGTCCCGTCGAGTGGAATCCGAGTGTTCGCTCGCGCTCCACCAGGGCGACTGAGCATCGCGCAGCGAGGAAGAACGCTGCCGAAGTGCCGGCGATGCCACCGCCGACGACCGCGACATCGAAACGCTCCATCGTCAGGCTGAATCGTCTAGCTGCATGAGCAGCCGATTGAAGCCGATTGCCAGTACGAAGTCGATCGGTCTCCGCTCGAACGACTCAGCGGCAGTGCTAGCGGACTGCTCGGGCAGCGATATTGGATGCCGATACCCCTCTCGCAGGCCTCACAGCGACGCTCCGGGTAGGTTCGGGGGCGGAAAAGGAGAGACTGTGGACCCTGCCCCGCCGTTGACCCCGTTTCCCCTGGGCGTGTTGATGGGTCGCATCGCACACGAATGGGAAACACGTAACCGGATCTTCGACTTGCCAACAGCCCGATTCTGGTCGGCACCAGAGTCCGTGGACCTCTCCATGGACTTCCTCGGCCGGCCGGCCGCCACACCGGTTGGTCCGGCTGCAGGACCACACAGCCAGTTGGCGCAGAACCTGGTGCTGGGGTGGCTGGCCGGAGCACGCATGTTCGAACTGAAGACCGTGCAGGTTCTCGACGACCTCGAGATCGGCAGGCCTTGCATCGACATGGAGACGATCGGCTTCAACATCGAGTGGAGCCAGGAGCTCGAGGTTCACCAGTCGCTGGAGGAGTACGTCAAGGCGTGGATGATGATCGAGATCCTGCGACGGTGGCCACCTCTTTCCGACTTCATCGGGCGAGAACCTGGACCCCACGTCTTCGACATGTCACTCGGCTACGACCTGGCCGGAATCAGCACCGGCAAGGTGACCGACTACATAGAGTCGATGCTCGATGCCGGCCCGGTGATCGACGATCTTCGGCCACTGATCCCCGAGCCGTTCGAGGAGTATCGAGAGCTCGACTTCCCGACACGGATCGCCGACACCGTGACACTGTCCACCTTCCACGGCTGTCCTCCCTCCGAGATCGTGGCGATCGCCAAGCACCTGATGGATCGACATCAGCTCGATGTGATCGTCAAGCTCAACCCGACTCTCCTTGGCTTCGGCCGAGTCATCGAGGTGCTGCAGCAGCAGCTCGGGTATGAGCACATCCGGCTCAATCGCCTTTCCTTCGTCGAGGACCTCGATATCGGGCGGGCGGTCGATCTGGTGGGTGAACTGAATGACCACGCAGCCGGCAACGGTCGTAGGTTCGGCATCAAGCTCACCAACACGCTGGTCGTCGACAACGACAAGGGCTTTCTGCCGGCTGATCCGATGTATCTGTCAGGCCCACCACTGCATGTACTGGCCACCTCGTTGCTCGACGACCTGATCAACGCGATGCCGGGCACTTTCCGGGTCGAGGGTCATGACGGTTCGGTTCAAGTGAGTTTCTCGGCGGGAGTGACCCAGGAGAATCTGAGCGCCACGATCGGTATGGGGGTGGCACCGGCCACGATCAGCTCCGACCTGCTCAGGCCGGGGGGCTACGGCCGTCTCGAGCCGATGTTGAGGCGGCTGGAGCGAGACATGGTGGAGGCGGGTTCATCGACTCTGTATGAGTGGCATCGCCACAACTGGGAGCAGGCGAAGGCTGCCGGGTTCCGCGGCCCGGTGGAAGCTCATATGACGGCGATGACCACCGGTGACGACGTCGCCTTCTATCACCGGACCGAAAACGAAAAACCGCCGCGCGCCGTCGACCACGATCTCGAGATGTGGGGTTGTGTCGCGTGCAATTTCTGCGTCACGGTATGCCCCAACGATGCCTTCTTCCGCTTGCCGACTCCTTCCAACATGGAGATCGACGGCCGCCAGCAGTACCTGCTCTTGGCCGAGCTGTGTAACGAGTGCGGCAATTGCATGGTGTTCTGTCCGGAGAACGGCGACCCGGCCCAGATCAAGCCCAAGCTCTACCTCGAGCAGGCCCGCTTCGAGGCCGGTGCCGGGCAGGGCTTCCTGATCTCGGGACAAACCGACCGCGTCACCATCGCTGCCCGCGCCGGCTACGAGTCGGAGGTGTCTCGCCTAGACGAGCTCTTGAACGACCGCACCGAAGGAATACCCATCCGGGCCGGCGACCTCTAAGAGGGCGCGCCGGTAGGCGCGGCATCACTCACCGGACCGGTAACGGCGTCGATGGTCACCACCCGATCGATGTTGGGATCGGTTTTGAGCCGATCCGCGATCGCGGCGGCCGCATCGGCGTCCGACCCCGGACTCACCTTGGTGAGCGCCACCACAACCCGAGCCCCTGTCGGGACTCCCCGCCGACCACCCTCGGGATCGCCCAGCACGTGAGCCATGTCGGCCGGGCGCACCACGTCGTCGGCCCGGCGTCCGGTCAACGCCGCCACCCGTTCCGGCCGATGAGCAACTTCGGCAATCGTGCGGCCGATGGCGTCAATGCCGGCAACGACAACCACCAGCGTCGCCGCAGCCGGGATGACCGGCTCATGCGGTGCGGGCGCCTTGAACGATTTCCCACGCGCCCCGTCGGCCTCAGCCAGCAAGTAGTCCACCGCGGCGGTAGCAAACACCCGGTCGGCAACCTCGGGCGCAACGCCGGTGACCTTCTCGCCGGCGATACCACCAACCAGGAACACCGGTTCTCCACGCTTGAGGGCGGTAGAGACCTCCCCGTCCGTGCGGCACACCGTCGTCCATTCTGGAATCTGGGAGGTGCCCATCTTGGTGGTGGTCGTCATAACCACACCGTTGGTAGCAGCGCTCAACTCGGCGCCCAGGCCGAGCAGCAATGAGGACTTGCCGCCGGCTCCCACGAATGCCACCCATTCCG
>JAZGIX010000074.1:0-12151 GCA_036482315.1 Acidimicrobiia bacterium
TGGCGGCCCGCTTGATCGTCGACCGGTTCGAAGGTGTGCTCACGGTGGCTTCTCGGACAGTTCTGGCCGGTGACCTCGTCATCAGGGCGTCGTGCGGATGCGACAAAGCCGCAGAGACTCCCGACTGGCCTGGGAGCCGCACAACAAAACCGAAAGGACGTACGAAGAGACGAACAAGCAAAGGAGCCACCACACCAGGTGAAAGTCAAGGTGGATGGCTCCGTGGACCACACCGGCTGAAGCCGGTGGACCGGTCCGCAGGCTAGCCAACTCGGCGACCGATCAGCCCGCGAGACCGACGCACCGGCTCGGCCATCAACAACAAGGCAACGAGAGGAAAGAGGGGGCAACGAGAGGAAAGAGGAATGATGATCAAATCACGTTTCCTGCTTCTCGCCGTAGCCGTCCTACTAGTGGCTGTTGCGTGCGGAGACGATGACGAGGCGGGTACAACGACTCAAGGAACAACGGCTACGACGTCGGCTGCGGCCACCACGGCTGCGCCGGCTACCACGGCGGCAGCGGCCACGACGGCTGCGCCGGTAGATGTCGGATGCATATTCGCGGTGGAAGATGACGCCGTAATCGTGTTCTCCGGCTGGGGAGACGACACCGAACAGCAGATCTACCGAGACTCGATTGCACGCTTCGCAGAGGTGTGCCCCGCGGTCACGGTGGACTATCAACCGATCCCCGCCGACTTCCAGACAAAGCTGACGGCTTCGATGGCAGGCGGCGCGGCGCCGGACGTGTTCTACGTCGACGCCCAGTTGATGACAGCCTTTGGCCCCACCGGTCAGCTGCTGGCCCTCGATGACATCATGGCGGAAGGCGCAGTGACCCGGGCTGACTTCATCCCGGCGTTGCTGACCATCTTCACGCTGGATGGAGCCACCTATGCGCTCCCCAAGGACTGGGGCACGTTGGGCCTGGTCTACCTGCCGGCGGCCTTCGCCGCAGCAGGCATCGACGAGCCAACCGCAGATTGGACTTGGGATGATCTGAAGGCAGCAGCAGAGACGATCGCCGCCAACACCGACTTCGGCGGTTTCTGCCAGAACGCCGATTGGGCACGTTTCGCCCCGTGGGCGTACTCCAATGGCGGCAGCTTCACGAACGACGCGTACTCGGCTGCGACAATCGATACCGCGGCGGTAACGGATGCTGCTTCCTACATCCTGGGGATGAAGGACAGCGGTGCTCTGGTGTCGTCCGGCGATCTAGGCGCAGGCTGGTGCGGCGAGGCCATCGGTAAGGAACTCGCAGGCATGACCTACGAGGGTGGCTGGATGGTCAACTACATGCGCAACGACTTCCCCGATGTGGACTGGAAGGCAGTTCCGCTCCCCGCGGGGTCAGAAGGCAAAGCCGACATCATTTTCACAAATGGGATCGGTGTCAATGCCAACTCGGCCTTCCCGCGGGCGGCCGCCGCCTTTACCATCTACGTGACGGGCCGGGCCAACCAGGCCGAGATCGTTGCGACCGGGTTCGCCTACAGCACCCATCCGGATCAGGTGGATCTCGTCGTAGACCCGAACGATGCTGCGATTGCAATCGGGGGGACGTTCGAGCTCTCCGGAGTCGCCTACTGGGGACCCAGCTCCGGCAGAGTCCAAGACGCTGTGAGTCAGGCGCTGGAGCGCATCTATCTCGGTGACCAGACGGTCGCAGAGGCGATCGCTCAGGCCCAGACCGAGATTCAGACAGCCCTGGACGAAGCCGGATAGAGGCCCACCTCTCCCGGTCCCTCGGTATCCCGAGGGGCCGGGAGACCCGGCACCATTAGAGATCCGACGGTTGAGAGCGAAGATCTGGGGCGGGCGGCAGGAGCAAATGACGGTGACCGATGGTGAGTGACACCCATGCCGTTACCGCGAAGAAGTGGCGGCGGCCTCCCCGGCGGACGCGGCGCGTCGAATCGGCGACCGCCTACTTCTTCATCGCGCCTTATCTGGTCATCACGCTGGTCTTCACGATCGGGGTCATCGCCTTCGCCGTCTACGTGAGCTTTACCAAATACAACCTCTTCACCACCCCGGAGTGGCATGGATTGGAGAACTACTCCAAGGCCTTCCGCAGCCACAGGTTCATCACTTCACTCGTCAACGTGGGCTGGTACGTGGCCATCGTGGTCCCGGTCCAGACCGCCCTGGCACTCGCTCTGGCGTTGTTGATCAACGTCAAGCTCAAAGGGAGCCAGATCTTCCGGACGGTCTTCTATGCGCCCAGTGTCACCTCGTCCGTCGTCATCACGTTGATCTTCTTCTGGCTCTATCTGAAGACCGGGTACATCAACTTCTTCTTCGACAAGGTGTGGGGGTTGTTTGGAGCCGACTGGACGCCAGTCGAATGGCTCAACAACCCGCGGGGCCTCTTCCAGCTGATAGCCAACAGTTTCGGCGGCAACATCTCGAGTGATCTCTGGTACCTGCGCGGCCCGAGCGTGACCTGGATGGCGATCATGTTCCAGAACATCTTCACCACCGCTCCGACCTTCATGATCATCTACCTGGCCGCGCTCCAGGACATCCCGCCCGGCCTCTACGAAGCTGCATCGATCGACGGTGCCAACAAACGCCAGAAGTTCCGGCACATCACACTCCCGATGCTGCGCCCGGTGACTCTCCTGCTCGTGGTGCTGGGAACCATCGGATCATGGCAGGTGTTCGACCAGATCAAGATCCTCACCCAGGGTGGACCGCTCGACACCACTCTCACCCCGGTCTGGATGATCTACAGCGAGGCGCTGGGCATAAAGGGACCGCCGGCGATGGGGTTTGCCAGTGCGATGGCGTTCATCCTCACCGCCATCATCTTCTTCTTCACACTCGTCCAGCGGCGCTACATCGAGCGCGGCACCGAGATGTACTGATAGGCATTCATTGGTATGACCATCACAGCAACAGACGGGCAGGTCAGGAAGAACCCACCGCTGGTTCGCCGACGGGTCGGCCGCGCCCTCTTCTACCTGCTGATGGTCACCATCGGCTTGATCCTCTTTACCCCGTTCATCTTGGCCTTTCTGGGCACCTTCAAGTCCAACGCCGAGATCATCGCGTGGCCACCCTCCTTCTTCCCCAGCGAGTGGCTCTTCGGTAACTGGCCTGAATTGTTCCGAACCGATTTCGGCGGAATCCCGCGACCCACCGGCGCCACCTCGCTCGGCCTCATGGCCGGGCTGCTGGTCTTCTTTTCCGCCTTCCTACTGATCGGTCTTTCCAGTCAGGAGAAGGGCCGCGGGATGATGAGACGGTCCAGCGCCTCGGTCGCGGTATTCCTCGCGATACTGAGTGGGGTCGCCGCGGGTTGGTACGCAGGACTCGACGCGACCGGATCGACCCTGTCTCTCACTGTCGGTGCCTCGGTCGCGGTCACCGCACTGATCGGAGTGGGAATCCTCTACATGTCGGAGCCCGACTGGCAGCGGGTTCTGGTCGCCATGGGCATCGCACTGGCGCTCGGCCTCCTCGCCACGTTCGCCTTTGAGCGGCTGGCCCTCTTCGCCGGTGGAGGTCGCTTCATCCGGTGGTTCTTCAACACGGCGCTGTTGTCGGTGGTCCGCGCCTTCTTGATGGTCATCTTCTCGTCGATGGCCGCCTACGCATTCGCCCGGCTCAGGTTCCCTGGCAAGAACTTTATCTTCGGCTTCATGCTGGCCACGATGATGATTCCCGGGGCGGTCAAACTCATCCCCGAGTTCATCGTGATCGCCAAGATGGGCTGGCTCAACACCAGCTACGGCCTGGTCATGCCGAAGCTGGTTGATGCCTTTGGCATTTTCCTTCTCACGCAGTTCCTCAAGTCGATTCCGCGCGACCTGGAGGAGTCGGCTCTCATCGACGGCGCCTCGTACTTCCAGATCTACAGCTACGTCGTGATGCCGCTGGCCAAGCCCGCTCTGTTGACCCTCTTCATCCTTCAGTTCCAAGGGATGTGGAACGATTTCCTGACACCTCTCCTCTACTTGAATACCCCCGACATGTGGGTCCTCAACGTGGCGCTGAGTGTCTTCCAGCAGCAATACCGGGCCCAGTGGAACCTGACCCTCGTGGGAGCGATGGTCAACGGCGCGGTCCCCCTGACTATGTTTTTCTTCTTCAGCCGCTACTACATCGAAGGGGTCAGTTATTCGGGTCTCAAGGGGTGACCGAGGCAAGACGACGCCGGGCCGAGATGATGGCGCCGGCGCATGACCGCGGCCCTCTCCGTTGTCGCCGCCGCGTTCCGGCACTGGTGGAACGGGTTCCTGCTTCTCATCCTGTTCAACATCGTCTGGCTCCTTCTCCAACTACCGATCGTCACCGGTCCGCCTGCTACTGCCGCCATGTATTGCATCGCTCGCCGCATGGTCGACGGCGACCTCGTCGAGCCGCGACACGGTTCGCAGGCATTGCGCCAAATGGCAATCCCGGGCCTCAAATGGGGCGCCGTCAACCTGCTGGTTGTGGCGGCAGTGACCACGAACTTCTGGGCGTATCGTGACTACTTCGGCACCGGCTGGACGATCCTCCGCATCGGGTGGGGCACGGTGGGGCTCGGCTGGTTCGTCGTCAACCTCTTCTACTGGCCGTTCTGGTTGAGTCAGAAGGACCGGTCCATGAAGACCACTTTTCGAAACAGTGCGCTCTTTGTGGCTCGACGGCCCGCCTTGGGTCTCAGCATCTCCCTCATCAGCGCTCTCCTCATCGTGGTCGGGATCCTCACGACCTTGCCTCTCGCATCGGCCCTCATGTCCTGGGTGGCACTCATCGGCGTACTGACCGTCGACCAGGAACTCAAACGGGTCGAGCGTGCCCCCGTGGGAGCCGGGTGATGGCGCCGACACTGCCTCCCCCACCTAAGTCGGGGCATCTGGCCTGGTGGCAAACAGGAGTCATCTATCAGATCTACCCACGCAGTTTCGGCGACACCACCGGCAACGGCATCGGTGACCTCCAGGGCATCATCGATCATCTCGACTACCTGAACGGCGAAACCGACCAATCACTGGGAGTCGACGCCATTTGGATCAGCCCGTTCTACCCAAGTCCCATGGCCGACTTCGGATACGACGTGGCGGACTACTGCGACATCGAGCCTCTCTTCGGTGATCTGGCCACTCTCGACCGGCTCATCGCTGAAGCACATGCCCGAGAGATTCGCGTTGTCATCGACTACGTCCCCAACCACTCCTCCGATCAGCACCCGTGGTTCATCGAGTCGCGATCCTCTCGTGACAATCCCAAACGCGACTGGTATATCTGGAGCGACGGCCGACCGGATGGGTCACTGCCCAACAACTGGGGTAGCCCCTTCGGAGGTCCGGCCTGGACGCTCGACCCGCCCACCGGTCAGTTCTATCTTCATCAGTTCCTGCCGGAGCAACCCGAGCTCAACTGGCGTGAGCCGGACCTGGTAGCGGCGATGCTGGAAGTGCTTCGATTCTGGCTCGATCGAGGCGTCGACGGCTTCCGGATGGACGTCGTGGGAATGATCATCAAGGACGCCGACCTCCGCGACAATCCTCCCAATCCGACCGCCGATCCGACGTTGCACACCGACGACATCTTCGGCCGTCAACTCCACGTGTTCAATGAGGACCAAGACGACGTCCATGAGGTCATCCGGATGTTTCGTAGCGTCCTCGACGAATACTCGGACCGGGTGGCCATTGGCGAACTCGGGTATGGCATGTCCCGATGGGTCAGGTACTACGGAACCGACGGAGACGGTCTCCACCTCCCGTTCAACTTCCGGCTCATGCACACACCTTGGGAGGCAGGAGCGATCAGGCGATCAGTCGAGAAGCTGGAAGCAACGTTGCCCTCATGGGCTTGGCCCAGCTACGTCCTGGGCAGCCATGACGCCCCTCGCCTCGCCTCCCGGATCGGCGCCGCCCAGGCGCGAGTCGCGGCCATGTTGTTGCTCACACTCCGGGGTACACCCACCCTCTATCAGGGCGACGAGCTCGGCATCGAGAACGGCATGATTCTTCCCGACCAACTACAAGATCCACAGGGCTTGAGGCTGGGAATGGATCGGAGCCGTGACCCGAGCCGGACCCCCATGCAGTGGGACGCCGGTCCCCACGCCGGGTTTTCGACAACCGAATCCTGGCTGCCTCTTTCCGCCGACCACCGGATTCGCAACGTGGCCACCCAGGCCGAGGACCCAACCTCGATGCTGACCCTCTACAGGTGTCTGCTGGAATATCGACGCTCGACTCAGGCGCTCACGGTCGGACGGTACGAATCAGTACCGAACGGTCGCGACAACGAATGCTTTACGTTCCGACGCAGACACCTCGACAGTGATCGCCTTGTTGCACTCAACCTCACTGGAGAGGAACACCGTCTGTCCATACCCGACGACCGGCACGCCTCCATCGAGCTATCCACCCACCTTGATCGTTTGGGCAGTATCGCTCTACACGACTTCACCCTCCGACCCGACGAGGGTGTCATCATCGAGGTCGAGCGATGACCGTGCCCGCGCTCCAGAATCGAGTCCTGCTGCGGCCCGATGATCTCCGACCTCTGGTTCCCGGCTACAGAATTGTGGGGGCCTTCAACCCGGCAGCGGTGCTGTACGAAGACGAGATCATCCTTTTGGTTCGGGTCGCCGAGCAGCCGATCGAATCCGTCCCCGGCCGGGTGACCGCACCTCGAGTCGTCTGGAAGGACGATCAACCCACGTGGGAACTCGACACGTTCGAAGCCACCGGAATCGACACGCACGACCCCAGGGTCCTCAACCTTCCCGATGGACGCGTCCGGCTGCCCCACATCTCCCATCTCCGGCTGGTCCGCCTCGATGCCACGACGACTGCGGTCAAGGAGATCATCGTTCTTCCCCAACTCCAGCCGCAGCAGCCGTGGGAGGAGTTGGGCATCGAGGATGCTCGCATCACGAGAATCGAGGATATCTACTACATCACATACGTCGCCATTAGCCGTCAATTCGGGGTGACGACAGCGTTGATGACCACGCGCGACTTCGTAACTTTCGAGCGACGCGGCATCATCTTTCCCGCGGAGGACAAGGATGTAGTGCTCCTGCCTGAGAAACGAGACGGGGCATTTCTCGCCTTCCACCGTCCTACGCCCCACACCTGGGTGAATGCGCCGTCGATCACAGCGAGTCGCTCACCAGACGCCACGCATTGGGGCGATCACCGGGTGGTGATCGCGCCCCGCGCCGGACATTGGGATTCGGTCAAAGTCGGTGCCGGCGCCCCCCCGGTTCGACTCCCGCAAGGGTGGTTACTCCTCTATCACGGTGTTGACACCGTCACCGCGGAGAATCCAATTGGCAGATACTGCGCTGGTGCCGTTCTCCTCGACGGTGACGACCCCTCCGAAGTTCTTGCTCGATCGAGCGAGCCGTTGTTCATTCCGCACCAGGCTCACGAGGTCAACGGTTTCGTGCCCAATGTCGTCTTCCCTACCGGTGTTTTGCTCAGCGACGACGAGCAGGACTTGACGATCTTCATGGGTGCAGCCGACGAGGTGGTCACCGTGCAGTCCATATCCGTGCAGGTAATTCTCGAACATCTCGACTTCGCGTAGCGGATGAAGCTGCATCGCCACCCCGCCAACCCGATACTGCTGCCTGACCCGGCGTCGGACTGGGAGGCAGTAAACGTCTTCAATCCGGCCGTCATCCACGAGGACGGTCTCTTCCACATGTATTACCGCGCCCAGGGTTCCGATCGGGTGAGCCGCATCGGATACGCGGTGAGCAGCGACGGCATCACATGGAACCGCCTCAGGCGCCCGATTCTCGAGCCTTCCAACGAGACCGACTCCCAAGGTGTCGAAGACCCGCGGGTCACAGCGCTCGACGGCCGCTACTACATGGCGTACACCGCCTACAGCGGAAAAGGCCCATTCGCAGAGTCCGTCACTCCGATGTTCGCCGTCAGCACCAACCTGATCGGATGGGAGCGGATGGGGCCCCTGACTCGGGACGAAGACAACAAGGACCACTTCCTCCTACCCCGCAAGATCAACGATCGCTACATCGCCTTCCACCGCAGGCCACCCCGCATCTGGCTCGCCGAGTCAAACGACCTCATCACCTGGCCGAAGGAGCAAATGCGCGCCATCATGGCGCCCCGACCCGACAACGGGTGGGACAGCAAGCGCATCGGCGGCAACGGGCCGCCGATCGAAACCGACTACGGCTGGCTGATGCTCTATCACGGCTACAACGACGAGCACATCTACCGCCTCGGTGTCTGCATACTCGACAGTGAGGATCCAGGGCGAATCATCAACCGACCGGTCGATCCCATCTTCGAACCGGAGGAGCCCTGGGAACTGGAAGGCGAAGTATCCAATGTCGTGTTCTCCTCCGCCAACCCGGTGATCGACGACGTCGTACATGTCTACTACGGCGCAGCCGACCGCGTCATCGGACTGGCGACGTGCGACCTGGCGGAACTCATCGAGTTCGCACGGTTCGGCTGACCCCTCACCGGCTCAGAACGTAGATCGTCCAGGCTGGGATCTCGGTTTCGCTGATCCATTCGAACGGCTCCTCGGCGCGGCCCAGCGGTCGCAGGGTGTCGCGCAGGGTCAGGCCAGAAACCGCGAACAGCGACCGGTAGTCCTCGTCGGTACAGATCACATCCTCGACGGCTCTCCCGTCATCAACGTCCTTCATCACGATCCGCACGATGTCGCCACTCCCGGCGGACCGGTTCTCCGGGTAGGCGCTCGTCGTAAACGACGCCCACTCGTTTACATAGATCTCCGGTGCCGATACGACCAGGACGATGCGGCCATCGTTTGCCAGAAGACCTCCGAGCCGCTCCAGAGTCGATGCTTTGCGACTCGATCCAGGAATGTTGTCGAAGGTGAAGGCCGCCAAGATCACATCGAATGGCTCCACGCCGAGCGCAGCGGAATCGTCATCGGCCACCTGTCGGTAATCCCCATCGGGATCGATCTGCCGAGCCTGGTCCAGCATCTCGGGCGAGACGTCGACACCGACGGCCGCGAACCCCAGATCGGTTAGAAACCGTGTCGAGCGGCCGGTTCCACAGCCGAAGTCGAGCGCATGCTTCCCCATTCCTTCGCCGATGATCTCGGGCAGGTCGCGATAGGCGAGGTAGTAGGTCCCGGGGAACTGGAGACCCGCGTAGGAGGCGGCCCGATCCCGATCCTGATAGACGTTGTTGAACTCCACCGATATCTCCGGCCGGGGCGTCCCATGCTGCCACAGATCGCCCGAAATCCGGAAGGGAGCTTCAGATCGGGGAGCGAGCCATCCGGCCCTGGTATCGCACGACCGCGATGGGTGATCCTGCGCTCATGGATACGCGCACACTTTCCTACGCCCACGGCGCCAGCCAGGTCCCGCTCCTCGGCTCCACGATCGGTGACTTGTTCGATGCCGCGGTGGCCGCCGACCCCGAAGCGGAGGCCCTCGTCGTCCGCCACCAGGGGATCCGCTGGACGTACGCGGAACTCAAGCAACGAGCCGACGAGTTCGGGCGAGGACTCATGGCCCTCGGGATCGACACCGGAGACCGCGTCGGGATCTGGGCACCCAACTGGTCCGAGTGGGTCGTCGTCCAATTCGCCACCGCCAAGATCGGCGCCATCCTTGTCAATGTCAATCCGGCCTATCGGACTCACGAACTGAAGTACGTGCTCGAGCAATCGGGATGCGTCGCACTCATCATCGCTCCACCCTTCAAGACGTCCGACTACGGGGCACTGCTCAATGAAGTCGTACCGGAACTGGCGACGAGCGCCACGGGTGAGTTGGGGTCGCCGGCGCTGCCCGAGCTTCGCACGATCATCGCCTTCGGCGATCAGCAGCTTCGCGGGGCCCTGACCTGGGATGAGGTGGTAGCCAGGTCGGCCTCCGTGGATCCGGCGACCATGGCGAAACGTCAAGGGTCGCTCGGCTTTGACGATCCGATCAACATCCAATACACGTCGGGCACCACCGGGCTTCCCAAGGGCGCCACGCTGTCCCACCACTCGATCCTCAACAATGGGTTCTTCGTCGGCGAGACACTTCGGATGACGGCCCGAGACCGGATCTGCATCCCGGTGCCCTTCTACCACTGCTTCGGGATGGTGCTCGGCAATCTGGCGGCCGTTACCCACGGAGCCACGATGGTGATCCCGTCGCCGGTATTCGACCCGCTGGAAGCGCTGGAGACGGCTTCCGAGGAGCGATGCACCGCCCTGTACGGAGTGCCGACAATGTTCATCGCCATGTTGGGCCACGAGCGGTTCGTCGATTTCGACCTCACTTCGCTCCGTACCGGGATCATGGCCGGCGCCCCCTGCCCGGAGGAAGTGATGAAGCGGGTCCAGGTGGACATGCACATGCAGGAAGTCACGATCGCCTACGGAATGACCGAGACATCACCGGTGTCGTTCCAGACCCGCACCGATGATCCGATCGATCGCCGGGTTGCATCGGTAGGTCGAGTCCATCCCCACGTCGAGTGCAAGATCATCGACTCTGATTCGGGAGCCGTCCTACCCCGGGGCGAGACCGGGGAACTACTGAGCCGGGGCTACCTCGTCATGCTCGGGTACTGGAACAATCCAGAGGCGACGACCGAGGCGATCGATGCGGCCAGATGGATGCATACCGGCGACCTCGCCACCATGGATGAGGGCGGTTATGTGAGCATCGTCGGACGAGTCAAAGACATGATCATCAGGGGCGGCGAGAACATCTATCCGCGCGAGGTCGAGGAGTTCCTGTACACCCACCCGAAGGTGCAGGACGTTCAGGTCATCGGGGTGCCCGACCGCAAGTTCGGGGAACAGGTGATGGCTTGGGTGGTGCTCAAACCGGGAGAAACGGCCTCAGCCGACGAGATGCGCGATTTCTGCTCCGGAAAGATCACCCACTTCAAGATCCCGGCCTACTGGCGGTTCGTAGACGGATTCCCGATGACAGTCACCGGCAAGGTGCAGAAGTTCGTGATGCGCGACCAGGCGATCGAAGAGCTAGGAGTCTGCTGAATAATGCCGTTGCTCAGATCGGCGGCCAGGCGCGCCAATCGCAAGGACCTCGGTTTCGTCACTCCTCGTTGTGGAGTGGCGGAGCCGAGGACACAGCGAGTGGTGATGCATGGTCGTCGAGATGAGTGACATGCATTGTTCAGCAGGCTCCCAAGACTCACTCCTTGACCCCCGAGGCGGAGTCACTCAGACCCGCCTGCGAACTTCGGGCCAAGCACTTCGTCGAGCCGGGCGATCAGCACCTCGTTACCGCCCATGTACTGGATGATCAGCCGATCCCACTGCCAGTAAAGGGGCGTCGCGGGGACGTCGTATGGAACATGAGCGATCGTGTAACCGTCGCTCGATACCGCGGCCGCAGCTCGATCCGCCGCCCCCACTCCCCCGAAGTCGAACACCTTGACCGGGCTGCCCACGGCGATAAACAGATAGGTGGCATGAGCCATGCCCATGGTGGCGGTGAACGGCGACATCTCGGAAAGACCCTCTGGGTCGCCGACCAGAACCTGATCCGAAGGTAGCGCCGCCAGAAACTCGTCGAGCGATCGCGAGGCGCCCACGCCAACCCGGTTCGATGCATCCGCCGGGATTGCGTCGTACACGGCCCAAGCGACTTCCTCTGCCCGCTCGATCGACAAGGTGGTAAGGGAGTAGGTCGCCACAGTCACCACCCTCACCCCGTCGAAGAGGTGCACGACCCGGGTTCGCTCGTTCGCCATTTCGTCTATCGCCGAGACCTCCACCACCCCCGCCTGATGACTGATTCCGCCGAAAGGAATCCCGATGATGTCTCCATCGCCGGGCCATTCCTGCCATGACACCAGAAGCAAGCCGATGCCGTTGGTCCAAGCCATCTGCTCGAACGTGAGGTCGTCAACCTGCTCGGCCGAACACCCCGCATAGATCAAGCCACCCAGCAGGGTCGAAGGCACGGCTTCGATCGCTATACCCAATTGAGGCGGAACGTCGGATGGAGTGGCCGCCTTCACCGACTCGTAGACGGCGGATCGAGCCTGAAAGTCGCCCCCGACGCAATTGGAGGCAACGACTGGAGCCGCGGCCTCAGAAGCCGACGCAATCGATGTGTCCGAACCGCCGGTGCCGCCACCACAGGCCGAGACCACCAACGAAAGCGTGAGGGGGCCGACTAATCGTCGCATTGCTGTCAA
>JAZGIX010000075.1:0-2970 GCA_036482315.1 Acidimicrobiia bacterium
GCGGCGGGTATCGCGCTGGCGGCCGAGGCTCAGGGTCCTCGTCTCCGCGTCTTCTCGGCGGAGCCCGACACCCACGACGATCATCGTCAATCCCTCGACGCAGGTCGGCGGGTCCGTGTGGATTCCCCCTCCCCGAGCATTTGCGATGCCCTGCTGCAACCGATTCCTGGTGAGCTGACGTTCGAAATCAATCGGGAGCGGCTCGCCGGTGGCGTCGTCGCATCCGACGGTGAAGTGCTCACCGCGATGCGATACGCATTCGAGAAGTTGAAGCTCGTTGTCGAACCCGGTGGAGCTATCGGCCTGGCGGCACAACTCGCTGGACGGGTTCCCGGCACCGGACCGACCGTCGTCGTTCTGAGCGGCGGGAATGTTGACCCGGTGCTCATGGCGAAAGCCATTGGGTGAGGAGGTAGTTAGGCGTTAGGAAACCGATTGCCCAATACCTAATACCTAGCACCTAACACCTAAACCGCTATTCGAACCACCCGCGGGATCATCATCGAGTTGAGATCGAGCGGGCCTTCGCTGGACAAGACCTGGGTATCGGGGAGGTTGAGCCACTTCCAAACGAGCCACGCTTCTTCGGCGTCTCCAAGATCGATGGCCACCTCGTCGGATCCCGGCAGTGTCGGGGGCGGGAGCAGCGGCGGTGCAGGCCCGTCGGGCCAGGCGACCACGAGCTTGCCGCGGTCGATGGCGGCGCCACCGTCGGCGCTCACGGCCCGGATCGATCCGGCCTGCTGCAGCATCTGCCACGCCCTCCGAACTTCCAGGGCGCGGCTGAGAGCTCGATGCCGATCGCGAACCCATCCCGCCTCTTCAAAGCGTTCATTCGAAGCGAGCTCCGTCATGCGGGCGACCAACGGGTCGAGCAGAGCCTCGGGCCGACCATCGAGCCCGGAGAGGATCTCATCCACGACCCGGCGGTAGCGATCTTCCTCCAAAGATCCATCGCACGGGCACAAGGCGGCGCCTATCTGAGCGAAGGAACACGGTCCGGTGCGGCTGCCGGCTGGGTGGGTGCAGCGTCGGATTCGAGTGGCGTCCCACAGGGCCTCGATCACTGCCTTGGCGGCATTCCTGCCTCTAAAGGGACCGATATGCGCCAGGGCGCGTTTCTGAACCGTTCTGGCGAGGGAGAGTCGTGGAAACGCTTCGTCGGTGAGACGAACCCAGTGGGTCGATCGGCTCGGCTTGGAACGCCGATTGTGGCGCGGAGAGTGAGCGCGGATCAGGCGGAGTTCTGTGATCTCGGCTTCTAGTTCGGTGGCACACACCCGGTGCTCTATCCGCACCAGTTCTCGGAGCATGTGGCCGACACTCTTGCGGGTGTCGCCGTAGAAGTACGAGCGGACCCGGCTGCGAAGATTCTTGGCCTTTCCGACATAGATGATCTCGTCTCGCCGGTCGATGAAGAAGTAGACGCCGGGCCGGCGGGGAAGGGACTCGGTCAGTCGGATCTTCCCGTAGGTGGCGGCTCCTCGAGCCCGCGGCAGTGCCAGCAGATCGTCGAGATGAGTGACCCCCAGAGTCCCGGCCCGTTCGAGCAGACGCCACAGGACGTGGGCCGTGGCCTCGGCGTCCGCCAGCGCCCGGTGATTGGGAGTCACCGGGGAACGGAAATGGGCTGCCAGCGTCGCCAGTTTGAGGTTGCGGACCTCGCCTCTGATCAGCCGTCTGGCAAGTGCCGCGGTATCGACGGAGCGATTGGGCAGTCTGGAGTACCCGTGATGTTCGAGCGAGGCGTTGATGAACGAGAGGTCGTAGCGCACGTTGTGGCCGACGACTACCGCATCCCCAATGAACTCCAACAGGGCGGGGAGCATCTGGGCGACTGAAGGGGCGTCGATGACCATGGCGTGGGTGATTCCGGTGAGGATGGTGATCGAAGGGGGGATGGCGAGGCCGGGATCGACCAGGGTCTGAAACGAGCCCTGCAGTTCACCACCGACGTACCGGACTGCGCCTATCTCGGTGATCCCCAAGTCGGACGCCCGTCCGCCTGTGGTCTCGATATCCAATACACAGAACGGGACTTCGGATAGATGGGCTCCCATCTCCTCGAACGAACGCTGCAAGGGAAGCGGCATGGGGCCATCCTAGGGCGAACACACGTTCGATACCGGGGCACACCATCCGCAGTGAGCAAGAGCCACGTACCATCTGGCTCCGTTCGACCTAGGAGGGAAAATGCAGCTGCAGCGGGGAGAGGATCTGGAGTGGGCTCAGGCGCCACAGGAGTGGTTTTCGGGCACGGCTCACTTCGGCGGGCAGTACGTACCGGCGCACGCGGATGATCTCAACGTGCTCGGCGTGTCGTTCGACGCGGGAGCCCGGACCGACTGGCACACGCATCCGGCCGGTCAGGTGATCTACGTGCTGGAGGGCCGGGCGCTGGTGCAAGTAGATGGCGGGGAGCGAGTCGAGGCCGGACCGGGAGATTCGGTGCATTCACCGGCAGGTGAGCTGCACTGGCATGGCGCCACCCCTGATGCTCCGATGATTCACCTGTCGATTACCTACGGCGGGGCGACGCAGTGGGTCGACCGCAAAGTGACCGATGAGGAATACGCCGGCTGAGGAGGGCCCCGCTCGGAGGTCCGACAGCGATGCGAGCCAGCAACCAGTAGCCAGTAGCCAGTTGACGCACACTTGGCCTCAATGCTTCTTGCTGGATACTGGATGCTCCGAAGTGGACCTCGCCCCGCCCGAATGGCTCTGTAGACGCCGGGAACGCGTTACGCTGACCCGGTACGAAACGGTTATCACGAGCGGTGGAGGGACAGGCCCTACGAAGCCGCGGCAACCGACACCCGGACAACCGGGGGCACGGTGCCAATGCCTGATCGATGAGCTGTCGTCGAGCGGTCTGCCGCTCGAGGCGCTCCGTGAGCGTTTCGAGATGGGAGAAACAGACATGCACGACGTACCCAACCCGACGCCATGAGCTCGTTCCTCGACGCGGTC
>JAZGIX010000076.1:0-4058 GCA_036482315.1 Acidimicrobiia bacterium
TGATGCGGGTGCTGTTGATCACCAACGACTTCCCGCCTCGCCCCGGCGGGATTCAGCAGTATCTGGCCGGACTGGTCGACGCGATCGACGGTCCGGTTCGGGTCCTGGCGCCGCGCGACGGTGATGATCGTCCTGGAGTTATCCGCGATCGCCGTCGATTCATGTGGCCGACTCGGCGAGTGCGACGGTGGATCGAGTCCAATGTCGCTGAGTTCGCGCCCGATGTCATTCTCTTCGGTGCGCCGTACCCGTTGGCACATCTGGGCCCGCGCCTTCGGCGCGATACGGGAGTCCCGTACGGCGTCGTCTGCCACGGCGCCGAGATCACGATTCCGGCGGCGTTCCCGGTTACCCGGCAGTTGATTCGGTATCCCCTCAAGAGAGCCGATGTGTTGTTCGCCGTATCCGAGTTCACCCGTCGCAAGGTGGAGCGGCTGGCGAAGCGGTCGGTCGAAGTCATCGGGGCAGGGGTCGCACCGGCGTTTTCGTCCGGAGAGGCGCCCGGTAGCCCACCGGTTGTCGTCGGGTGTGTGAGCAGATTCGTTCCCCGCAAGGGGCAGGATCGGGTACTCGAGGCGTGTGCCGAACTGCGAGCGGAAGGCCTCGACGTACAGGCACTCTTGGTCGGCAAGGGTCGGGATGAACGTAGGTTGCGCTCCCTGGCCGACCGCCTCGGGGTTCCTACCCGGTTCGAAGTGGGCGTCGTGTTTTCTGAGCTTCCGGCCCTGTACCGCGAGATGCATTTGTTTGCGATGCCGTGCCGGTCCCGTTGGTTCGGACTCGAGGCGGAGGGATTTGGTGTGGTGTTTCTCGAGGCCGCTGCCTCGGGTCTGCCGGTTGTGGCCGGTGATTCAGGAGGGGCGCCGGAAACGGTGGCGCCGGGAACTACCGGGTTCGTCGTAGACAGCAACGAAGCCTTGGTGGAGGCCCTGCGGCGGCTGGTCGTGGATTCTGACCTGCGTCGTTCGATGGGTTCGGCTGGTGCCGATCGGGCGGGAGATAGATACTCCTGGCCGACGGTTGCAGAGCGCTTCGCGGCAGCCTTTGAGGGAGTGGTCGGGAATGGTTGATCAAGATTGGTGCTTGACAAACCGACCCATTTCGTCGTAAACCTGAAGAGAGCCGGTTGATTCGGCCGCACTCATCCCAGGATTGATAGTCAATGAAACTCGTCATTGTCGAGTCCCCAGCCAAAGCCAGAACCATCGCCGGATACCTCGGTGAGGGATATGTCGTGGAGTCCTCGATAGGCCACGTCAGAGACCTGCCGCGCCGCGCATCCGACATTCCGGCGTCGTACAAGGGCGAGGCTTGGGCACGCCTTGGAGTGGACACTGAGAACGATTTCAAACCGCTCTACATCATCCCGGCCGACAAGAAGTCGCAGATCACGAAGCTCAAGAAACTGCTCAAAGAGGCAGACGAGCTGTACCTCGCGACAGATGAGGATCGCGAAGGCGAATCGATTGCGTGGCATCTGCACGAAGTCCTCTCGCCCCGGGTTCCGGTAAAGCGAATGGTCTTTCACGAAATAACGCCCGAAGCCATCCGAAGATCTGTCTCGGAGCCGCGCGACTTGGATCGGCGTCTGGTTGATGCACAGGAGACGAGGCGGATTCTCGACCGGCTGGTCGGTTATGAGATTTCGCCGGTGCTGTGGAGGCTGGTGAAGCCGAAGTTGTCAGCGGGCAGGGTCCAGAGCCCCTCGATTCGAATCGTGGTCGAGCGAGAGCGCGAACGCATGCAGTTTCATTCGGCGGCCTATTGGGACCTCGAAGGCACCTTCTCGGCCTCCGGAGAAACCTTCATGGCCACGCTGTCTGCACTCGAAGGTGTCCGGGTCGCCACCGGCAAGGACTTCGGTTCCGACGGCAAGTCGTCGGGGTCCGGCTTCGTCGTTTTGGACGAGGACGCGGCTCTGGCCCTGGCGACCGATCTCGCAGACTCCGATTTCTCGGTGCGGAGCGTCGAACGTAAGCCATACAAGCGCAAGCCGTACCCGCCGTTCAGGACGTCGACGTTGCAGCAGGAGGCCGGCCGCAAGCTGAGGTTTACGGCCCAACGGACGATGCGCACCGCGCAACGGCTCTATGAGGGTGGGTACATCACCTATATGCGGACCGACAGCACGTCGTTGTCCGAGACTGCAGTTGCGACCGCTCGGAGTCAGATCGGCAAGATGTACGGTCCGGAGTACGTGCCGTCCAAACCCCGGGTGTACACCGGCAAGGTGAAGAACGCCCAGGAAGCACATGAAGCGATCCGACCGGCGGGCGACAGCTTCCGCACGCCGGAAGCGGTGGCGCGCGAGGTCGAATCGGATGAAGCGCGCCTGTACGACCTCATCTGGAAGCGGACCGTCGCCTCCCAGATGAAGGACGCTCAGGGCGAGAGCGTGCAGGTACGGCTGGGCGGGGTATCAGCCTCAGACAAGGATGCCGAGTTCGCCACCTCGGGCAAGATCATCTCGTTCCCCGGCTTCTTGCGAGCCTACGTCGAGGGTTCCGATGACCCCGATGCAGAATTGGAGGATCAGGAGCGCCGCTTGCCGGCGATGGCGGAGGGTGACCAACTCGGAGTCGAGGAGCTCGAATCGAAGGGCCACGCCACCAAGCCTCCGGCTCGTTACACCGAGGCCTCCCTGGTCAAGCGTCTCGAAGAACTGGGCATCGGTCGCCCCTCCACGTACGCGTCGATCATCTCCACGATTCAGGATCGCGGGTACATCTGGAAGAAGGGACCGGCCCTGGTTCCGACCTTCACCGCCTTTGCGACGGTCCGACTGCTGGAACAGAATTTCGCCGACCTGGTCGACTACGGGTTCACTGCGCGGATGGAGCAGGATCTCGACGAGATCGCCGGTGGTGATCGCGAGATGATCCCGTACCTGTCTGCCTTCTACTTCGGTAACGGTCACGCCGGGTTGCTCGACACGGTGGCCGAGGCGCTCGACAAGGCGGATGCGCGAGCTGTGAACACGATCCCCTTCGAGGGAGGCGACGGCCTCGAGCTGCGCAGCGGGCGATACGGCCCCTACCTCCAACGTGGCGACGAGCGTGTGAGTGTCCCTGAGGATCTCCCTCCCGATGAGCTGACACTCGAGAAGGCCGAAGAGTTGTTCGCAGCCCCCTCCGGCGACCGTGAACTCGGCGACGATCCCGAATCAGGCAAGACGGTGATCGCCAGGACGGGCCGTTATGGCCCGTACGTTCAGCTCGCCATGGAGGAGGATGAGAAGGGCAAGCCGAAGACCGCATCCCTCTTCAAGACGATGGCTCTCGACACGATCACCCTGGAGGAGGCTCTCACTCTCCTTTCGCTGCCGCGGGTTGTCGGCAACGACCCAGACTCGGGCGAAGAGATCCAAGCTCTCAATGGGAGATACGGGCCATACCTCAAAAAGGGCAGCGACAGTCGCAGCCTCGAGACCGAAGACCAGCTCTTCACGGTCACACTTGAAGAAGCGTTGCACCTCTTCAGCCAACCGAAGCGGAGGAAAGGGCAGGCTGCGTCCGCCCCTCTGCGTGAATTGGGTATTGATCCCGATACCGGTTGCAACGTGGTGGTCAAGGACGGTCGGTTCGGGCCGTATGTCACCGACGGCGGTGTCAACGCTTCGTTGCGCAAGAAGGATTCGGTCGAAAAGATTGATATCGATCGGGCGGCGCATCTGCTGCGGGAACGTCGCGCCAAGCTAGAGGCACAGGGCAAGAAGGTGAAGAATTGCCCAAAGGTGGAGAAAAAGGAGTAGTCAGTATCCAGTACCCAGTATCCAGTTCGAGCGCTCCTGTACTGGATACTCCGCTGGCGCGTAGTCGAGACGTCGGCAGGCGCGTTGGTAGCCCTCCATGCGACCCGGTCTGGTACTGGATACTCGCCGGCGGGCCGGCGCTGCTCCGGTAAGCGCGTCAACCATGCCAGATGTAGACCACGCCCGGTACTGATAGCCTCGCTCTCGTGACCGAAGCGCCACCACGATCGGCTTGGGCCCTGATGAAGTCGGGGCCGTTTTCTCGTCTGTGGAAGGCCGGCCTGGTGAGCAGCACCGGCGACTGGGT
>JAZGIX010000077.1:0-4642 GCA_036482315.1 Acidimicrobiia bacterium
AGGCCTTCACCATTCTCGAAGCGGAGGGCTTTCCGTTCCCTCAGCCGGCAGAGATCGTCGTCGATGGCCCCATCACTGCGGAGGTCGACGCTGCCGTTGTCAGATTGCAGGCGGCATTGGCTGCAGACGGCGGTTTTGGCGAGCCATCCGTCACCGTGAACCCGACGGGTGACCTGGCCCTGGTATCGGTACCACTGGTCGAAGACGTCCAGTCGGTGGGCTCGGTGGCAGCAGTGGAACGGCTCCGGGACAACATTGTGCCCGCCGCCTTCAACGGCGTTGAGGTCGAGGTCTTTGTGGGTGGATTTACCGCCTTCACCATCGACTTCTTCCATGACGTCGACACCTTCACGCCGATCGTGTTCATCTTCGTGTTGAGTCTGAGCTTCATCCTGCTGACGATCGTCTTTCGATCTCTGGTGGTGCCACTCAAGGCGATCCTGCTGAACCTGCTCTCTGTGGGAGCCGCCTACGGAATGCTGGTCCTGTTCTTCCAGGAGGGCGTTGGCCCGGAATGGGTCAAGAGCATCGCCGATTCCCTTGGACTCATCCAGGTCCCGGTCATCGAGGCCTGGCTGCCTTTGATGCTGTTCTCGATCCTGTTCGGGCTGTCGATGGACTACGAGGTGTTCCTGCTCACCCGGATCCGAGAGCACTTCGACAAGACGGGCGACAACACCGAGTCGGTGGCCCACGGGTTGCGTACGACGGGCGCGATCATCACCGGGGCAGCATTGATCATGGTGGCGGTATTTGGAGGGTTTGCCGCCGGCGACCTGGTGCCGCTGCAGCAGATGGGCTTCGGCCTGGCGGTGGCGGTGTTCCTCGATGCCACCGTCATCCGGTCGATCCTCGTGCCGGCGACCATGCGGCTCCTCGGAACCGCCAATTGGTATCTGCCATCGTGGCTGGAATGGCTCCCGGAAATCGAAATCGAAGGCCACGAAGCTGCCGCAGCCGGGCACGAGCGGGAGGAGTCGGTCTCCAGCGGATGACGGCGCCGGTCCCGGCGGCTTCAGGATCCCGTTCGACCCCGCAGGCGCCTCAGGTGGGCTCTGAGGGCGGGGATCACGAGGAGGTCTTTGGCTCGTCCCGCTGCTTCCTTTGATCGGATGATGTCTGCGAGGCTCGCTACCGGGACCGGTCGATCGGCGTAGGAGAGCACGACGTGGTCTCGTATCAGGTCGTCGAAGCCCCGGGTCCCGTCGGGTCGCAGTGCGATATCGAGCGGGCCGGCGGTCGTGGTGAGAGTGACGGTGACCATATCGGTGAGCCAGTCGGCGGTGATGCCTCCGGGGATATCAACGCCGGCGGCTGGGCCGTCGGGGACTCGAAAGCGGGCGCCGAGGTGGCGAAGAGCGGCAGCGAGCCGTTCTAGATTCTCCGGTGCCGGCGAGGGTGTCAGATCGATGTCCCGGGTCGGCGGGATGGCTACATCGTGCAGCTCGGCGGCGAATCCGCCGATGACGACGTAGGCCACTTCATGTCGCTCCAGGGTGTCGAGGATTACGGCCACGTCGACGTCGGAGGTCGGCATCAACGCCCTCGGATTCGGTTTAAACGGGCCGCGGCGGCACGTGATCGGCGTTGCTCGGCAATCTCGGTCTGTCGCTCTGGTGGCAGCGTGGCCATGAAGGTCTCGAGCGCGGCGTCGTGGTAGTCGAGCGCCTCCAAATGGATGCGCATTTCGAAGCCCGCCGCAGCCAACAGGGCCTGGAGCGTGGGCAGCGTCGGTTCCTTGCGCCCTGTTTCGTACGCCGACACGGCTTGCTGACTGATGCCGGCTTGGGCTGCCAATTGCGCTTGCGTTAGCTGTGCCTTATCGCGCGCCAGGCGGAGCAGCCCGGCGGCCAGGGTCGGAGCCGGATCGTATTTGCCCATCGATTGCAACATAACACAACCATTGGGTTGTATACAACCGATAGTTTGTATACAAACGATCGGTTGTGGAACTGGGCTTCGGGTCGAGGCTCACTCCCCGCAACCGATGCCGCCCTGGACCGAGGTCACCAGGTCACCCGGATTGATGCCGGTCACTTGGCCGTATAGCTGGGCGAATCCGGGTGCGGCCACGAAGTAGTCCATGACGCCGGGGAGGAAAGGGTTCGCCTGGAATACGACTCCGGGATGGAGAGCTTGCAACTCCGAGACCTTGGTCCCCACCGTCAGATCCGGCGGGTAGACGGTTACCGGCGTCGCCCCGTTGTAGCGATAGCTGTAGAGGTGCTCCACGCCGGCAGGGGCGAACAGGTCACCGTTGGTGAAAAGCAATTGGAAGTCGAACAGGGCCACCCCGAAGTCGACGAAGCGGTTCAGGGGACCGGGGCACAAGAACTCCTCGATCCACCCGGTATCCGTCAGCGGTGGTCCGAAGAGTGCGGTGAACGTGGCAACGACGGCATCGTCGTCGTCCCCGAACTGTGCGATTCCGAGGCCGCCCGTCTCGAAACTCAGCGAGGCTGCGGGTGCCGTGGTGGTCGGGGCGACCGTGGTTGTTGTTGCGGGAACAGCCGCGGTGGTTGTGGCCGCAACCGTGGTAGTCGTGCTGGGAGCGGTGGTGGTGGGTGCCGTCGTCGCGCTGGTGGTCGATGAGGCAGCGGTTGTCGAAGTCCCAAAGATCGTTGAGCCCGGTGAGTCATCGCCACATGCGGCGATGAGCAACACGAAGGTCAAGCCAATGGTCAGTTTCTTCAAGGAGCCTCCCGGTTCGACCAGAAATCTACTCGTAGCCGACAGTTGCTGAACTACTGGTGGAAGCACCCGGCTCTGCCAAGCCGAGCGCTCAATTGAGACCTAAGGGATGGTTGCAAGTTCGCCACCCGGAACTCCAGCCTGGTACAAACGGGTCTCGTGAATCGGCAACACCACCGAAAATCGACCGTAACCGCTTATGTTGGCGCAGCAGAGCCGGGATCGGCCGCGCCCTGCATTCTGCGAGGGAGGAGGTAGGACTCGTGAACCAGATGCCCGAAGTCTTGCGTAACTTGCTCGTCAACCTGGCCGATCGGGCCGAGATCGAGCGATACCTGCAGCGGTTCACCAGCGTCGAGCCGGTCAAGTTTGCGATCATCAAGGTCGGTGGAGGCGTGTTGCGCGACGATCTGGACGAGGTTGCCTCAGCTCTGGCATTCCTGCATCGACTGGGTCTCTATCCGGTGGTGGTGCACGGTGCCGGTCCTCAACTCGACTTGGCGATCGAAGAAGCCTCACTGGAAACGGAGCGGATCGACGGGATGAGGGTCACCTCGCCGGAGATCCTCAGGATCATGCGTCGGGTCATACACGCCGAGAACCTCAGGTTGGTCGATGCCCTGGCGAGGAGAGACGCTCCGGCGCGCCCGATCACGGGCGGCGTGTTCGAGGCATCCTGGCTCGACAGCGAGCGCCTGGGCATGGTGGGTGAGGTCGATCGGGTTCATCTCGAGCCGCTCACCGCGGCGATCCGGGCCAGGCAGATCCCGGTTGTTGCCTGCGTAGGCGAGACGTCGAGCGGCCAGATCCTCAATCTCAACGCCGACGTTGCGGCCCGATCGCTGGCGCTGGCCATCGAGCCTCACAAACTCGTGTTCCTCACCCCCACGGGGGGGCTTCTCGATGAGACAGGCAGCACGATCCCTGCGATCAATCTCGTCGAGGACTACGACCGCTTGATTCGAGAGCACTGGGTCACGGGTGGCATGGCCCTCAAGCTGCGAGAGATAAAGCAGGTGCTGGATGTTCTGCCGCGGACATCCTCGGTGTCGATCACCAGCCCGGAACACCTGGCAGGCGAGCTCTTTACCGACCGTGGCAGCGGCACGCTGGTGCGCCAGGGTGAGACGATCGAGACCCACCCGGATCTCTCAGGTATCGATCAGGAAACCATTCACGCCTTGCTGGAGAGGGCCTTCGGCCGCACTGTGAACTCCGATTACCTCGAGAACCTCGACCCGCTTCGGATCTATTTGGCGTCGGATTATTCGGCGGTCGCGATTCTGACGGAGGAGCAGGGTATGGCCTATCTCGATAAGTTCGCCGTGACTGCAGAGTCCCAGGGGGCCGGGCTCGGGGCTTCGCTGTGGAACCGGATCAAGGAGGATACGCCCCGGTTGTTCTGGCGATCCCGCGCCGGTAGTCCGTTCAACGCCTGGTACTTCAAGAAGGCCGAGGGAAGTTGGCGGCACGGCGAGTGGGTCGTGTTTTGGTATGGCATCGAATCGGCCGAGGAGATCGCTGCCTGCCGGGATCTGGCGCTGCGGCTGCCCATGACCGTCGACGCCGGGGATCTGCATCGGCCGAGTGCGGCGGGGGGAAGCTGATGCACCGGCAACGTCACCGGTTGGGGCGATAGTGGACCGCCCCCTGACCGTCGGGCTGGTCGGAGCGCGTGGCTACGCCGGCAGAGAGCTGTTGGCCCTCGTCGCGTCGCACCCACGACTGTCGTTGGTATTTGCGGCATCTCGGAGCCTTGCGGGACGTCCTGTCACCGAGGCGGTCCCGGATTGGCGCGGCGAGCAAGTCTTCCTCGATGCGTCTCCGACGACCGTGGCGGAGCAGGGTGCCGATGTCGTAGTGCTGGCTCTTCCCAATGGGCATTCGGCCGAATACGCAGCTGCGATCGGGTCCGGCACAGTTGTGGTGGATCTGAGTGCCGATCACCGCT
>JAZGIX010000078.1:0-6496 GCA_036482315.1 Acidimicrobiia bacterium
GCAAGGAGCGACGACGTTCCGACGGTACTTACATTCGGTTCGACGACAACGCTTGCGTCATTCTCAACGAACAGCGCCAGCCCCAGGGCACCCGCATCTTCGGGCCCGTTGGCCGCGAACTGCGCGACAAGCAGTTCATGCGAATCGTCTCACTGGCTCCGGAGGTGATCTGATGGAACTCCGCGAAGGAGATCAGGTGATGGTTGTCTCGGGTAAGGACAAGGGCAAGGAGTCCCGTGTCGCTCTGGTGATGCCGAAGAAGGGCAAGATCATCGTGGAAGGTGTCGCCACTGCACGCCGTCACACGAAGCCCGCCGGCCAGACCATGCAGGGCGGCATCGTCGACAAGGACATGCCGATCAATGCCTCCAACGTAATGATCATGTGTCCTTCGTGTGGCCCGACCCGGATCGGCCACAAGATCGACGCCGATGGTCACAAGCGCCGCATCTGCGTCAAGTGCGGAGGTGACCTGTGACCGCGCGCCTCAAACAGCAGTACCAGGATGAGATCAAAGCCGCGCTGAAGCAGCAACTCGGACTCGACAACGAGATGACGGTGCCGACGCTCGACAAGGTTGTAGTCAACATGGGCGTTGGCGACGCCATGACCGACAAGAACCTCATCGACGCTGCAATCGAGGATCTGTCGACCATTACAGGCCAACGACCGAGGGTGAACAAGGCCCGCAAGTCGATCGCCAACTTCAAGTTGCGTGAAGGTGTTGCCATCGGCGTATCGGTCACATTGCGTGGCGACCGCATGTGGGAGTTCTTCGACCGTCTCATCGCGGTAGCCATCCCCAGGATCAGGGACTTCCGCGGGCTCAACCCAAAGTCGTTTGACGGCGGTGGCAACTACTCGATGGGAGTGACCGAGCAGCTGATTTTTCCCGAGATCGATTACGACAAGGTGACGCAGGTGCGTGGCATGGATATCACGATCTGTACGACTTCCAAGGACGACGAGGGCGCCAGGGCGTTGCTCGAGGCCTTTGGTTTCCCGTTCCGGCGCACCCAGACCGAAACCGCAGGGGTGTGACATGGCCAAGAAGTCTCAAATAGCGAAGTCAAAGCGCAAGCCGAAGTTCAAGGTGCGCGGCTACAACCGATGTGGTCGGTGCGGGCGCCCGCGCGCCTACCTCCGCAAGTTCGGCATGTGCCGGCTCTGCGTGCGACAGCTCGCCCATCGTGGTGAGCTGCCTGGTGTGAGAAAGGCGTCGTGGTAACGATGATGACCGATCCCGTTGCTGACATGCTCACCCGGATCCGCAACGCCAATACGGCGCTGCATCCGTCGGTGTCGATGCCATCTTCGAAACTCAAAGAACAGATCGCCACGATTTTCGTGAGCGAGGGCTATATCGAGTCGTACGACGTGCAGACCGACGGCCCGCACCGAACCATCGAGCTGATCTTGCGATACGGCAAGGACCGCGGGAGGGTCATTCAGGGCCTCCGCCGCGTGTCGAAGCCCGGTCGTCGTATCTACTCAGGCGCATCAGATCTGCCGCGTGTCAACGGAGGCCTCGGGGTCGTGGTTGTTTCCACGTCCCAGGGCTTGCTGCCCGACCGCGAGGCCCGGCGTCGTCGGCTCGGCGGCGAACTCCTCTGTGAGGTGTGGTGATGAGTCGCATCGGGTTTACGCCCGTTGAGGTACCGGCAAGCGTCGAGGTGACGATCGACGGCTCGAAGGTCGCCGTGAAGGGGGCCAAGGGCACCCTCACGAGGACATTCAGTGATCGCATCTCATTTGAGATGGAGGACGGCGTTGTCAACGTCAAGCGCGACGGTGACGACCGCGAGGCTCGCTCCCTGCACGGTCTGAGCCGAGCCTTGCTCCAGAACATGGTGGTGGGCGTTTCTCAGGGCTATGAGAAGGAGTTGGCGACGGTCGGAGTCGGCTACCGGGCCAACCTCCAAGGCAAGACGCTCGAACTGCAGGTCGGATTCTCCCACCCGGTCCATATCGAGATGCCGGATGGCATCGAATTCGAGGTGCCCGAGCAGACCAAGATCATCGTTCGGGGAATCGACAAGGAACTCGTCGGTCAGGTGGCCGCCGAGATCCGCTCGGTTCGTCCGCCGGAGCCCTACAAGGGCAAAGGCATTCGGTATGCGGGCGAATACGTCCGGCGCAAAGCAGGGAAAGCAGGGGCGGTCGGATGAGAGGTTCTCGAACGGACGCCCGGCGGCGTCGCCACTTCAGGGTTCGCAAGTCGGTGCACGGCACTGCGCAGCGGCCCCGGTTGGCGGTGTTCAGGAGCAATCGATACATCTACGCCCAGGTCATCGACGACGAATCGGGCCGGACGTTGGCCGCAGCGTCGTCGCAGGAAGAGGCGTTGCGAAGCCATACCCTCACCGTCGAAACGGCGACCGAGGTGGGCAAGCGCATTGCGACGCGCGCCAAGGACGCCGGTATCGACGCGGTCGTCTTCGATCGCGGCGGATTCAAGTTTCATGGGCGGATCAAGGCAGTCGCCGAAGCCGCACGCGAGGAAGGACTCACGTTGTGACGAGCAGAAACCGCAGCAACCGGGGGCGTCGTGACCAACGTCCCACCGACGGACCGCAGTACGACGAGCGAGTCATCCATATCAACCGGGTGGCCAAGGTCGTCAAGGGTGGCCGCCGGTTCTCCTTTACCGCTCTCGTCACCGTCGGAGACGGCAAGGGCAAGGTGGGCATTGGCTACGGCAAGGCCAAAGAGGTCCCGACCGCCATCCAGAAGGGCTTTGAGGACGCGCGCAAGACCATGACCCAGATCCCGATGGCCGGCACAACGATCATTCACACGAATATCGGCACCCAGAGCGCATCACGCGTCCTGGTGAAGCCGGCGGCTCCCGGAACGGGCGTCATCGCCGGGGGAGCGGTGCGCCAGATTCTCGAGGCGGCCGGCGTGAAAGACATCCTGGCCAAGTCGCTCGGATCTCCGACTCACTTGAATGTGGCGAAGGCGACCATGGACGCGCTGCTTAGCCAGCAGCGGCCTGATGTCGTGGCGGCCCGCCGGAACAAGACCCCTGAAGAGATCACCCCGCCGGGACTGCTTGCCGCCTATCGGACGGCAGAGCTCGGCAGGGCCGTGGCCGACAAGTAACCGGAGACCACCGTGGCGAAGAAAAACACCCTTAAGATCACACTGGTTCGCAGCACAATCGGCTCGAAGCCGAAGACGCGCGCCGCGGTAAGGACGCTCGGACTGCGCAAGATCCGCCAGAGCACCGAGCGCCCCGATACGCCGGATGTGCGCGGGCTGATCCACCAGGTCCGCCATCTCGTGGAGGTCGAAGAAGTATGAAGCTGCACCACCTGAAGCCCCCGGCGGGCTCGAAGAAGAAGAGAATCAGGGTCGGTCGCGGCGAAGGCGGCCGCCGTGGCAAGACTGCCGGTCGTGGGACCAAGGGCACCAAGGCACGCAACACCGTGCCGGCATGGTTCGAGGGTGGGCAGATGCCTCTGTATCGCCGGCTCCCCAAATTGAAGGGATTCAAGAACCGCAACAGGGTCGAGTACACGGTCGTGAACGTGGAACGTCTCAACGACTTCCGCCAAGGAGCGACCGTAGGTCCCGAAGAATTGCGGGGCCGTGGCCTCGCCAAGAAGCGAGGCCCGATCAAGATTCTCGGCCAGGGCAACCTCGAGAAGGAATTGACGGTGCGGGCTCATGCTTTCAGCGTCGGCGCCGTCGAGGCGATCCAAGCCGCCGGCGGCACGGTGGAAGTAGTCGAATAACCAGTGCCCAGTATCCAGTATCCAGTATCCAGCGGCGCGGAAATTCTGTCGGGAGCTGGCTACTGGCTACTGGCTACCCAGCCCCACGCGATAGAGTCTGACGGTTCTCGAGGGACCAACTAACCAATGCTTTCTGTTTACCGCAACATGTTCCGGATCCGGGATCTCCGGACCAAGGTTCTCTTCACGCTGTTCATCTTTGCCATTTATCGACTGGGCGCCGCGGTTCCCGTTCCCGGGATTGATATCGACCAGGTGCAACGATTCGCTGACGAAGCCGGCGGGGCCGGCATCGTCGGGTTGCTCAACCTGTTCAGCGGCGGTGCACTCGAGACGTTCTCGGTCTTCTCGCTCGGGATCATGCCGTACATCACCTCGTCGATCATCATGCAGTTGCTTGCCGTCGTGATCCCTCGCCTGCAGCGGCTCCAGGACGAAGGCGAGGCGGGCCGGAAGGCCATTACCCAGTGGACCCGCTACATAACGGTCGTCCTGGCTCTGCTCCAGTCCACCGGTCTCACTTTCCTGTTCCATCAGGGGATCCTGACCGGGGGGATCGACCTGATCCCCAACTACACGCCGGGACGAGTCCTGATCATCGTGATCACCCTCACGGCCGGTACCGCTTTCATCATGTGGTTGGGCGAACTCATCAGCCAGAGGGGCATCGGCAACGGCATGTCGCTCATCATCTTTGTGAGCATCGTGAGCCAGATTCCCTCCCAATTCGCCACGCTCAGCACCTCGACCAGCGGCTATGCCAACGTGAGGTTCTGGCTCGTCGTCTTGATGTTCCTGGTGATGACGGCCGGCATTATCTTCGTGGATCAAGGTCAGCGGCGGATACCGATCCAGTTCTCGAAACGGGTTCGCGGTCGCAGAGTGATGGGGGGTCAAAGCACCTACATTCCGCTCAAGGTCAACACGGCCGGCGTCATCCCGGTCATCTTTGCTTCGAGCGTCCTGTACTTCCCGGCACTCATCGCCACCTCGATCCCGGCGGAGGGAATCATGGGTCCGGTGCGGCGCTTTATCGACAACAACCTGGTGAGCGCTCAGACGTATTGGTACGTCGTGATGTTCGGGTTGCTCATCATCTTCTTCACGTATTTCTATACGGCGATCCAGTTCGATCCAGCACGTCAATCGGACATGATCCAGCGCCAGGGTGGTTTCGTGCCCGGTATCCGCCCCGGGTCTCAGACGACTCGCTATCTGGAGCACATCCTTTCGAGAATCACCCTGCCGGGATCATTGTTCCTGGCTTCGGTGGCGGTGCTGCCCTCGCTGGTAGCGATCTGGTTCAACCTCCAACTCGGGTTCTCGGGTATCTCGATCCTCATCGTGGTCGGGGTTGCACTCGAGACGATGAAACAGATCGAAAGCCAGTTGATGATGCGCAACTATGAAGGCTTCCTTTCGTGACCCTGCTCGGCGGCGAGCGGAGATTGTGGGACTCAGGGTCGGTGTGCGGACGGCCTGCGACGACACCCGACACCCGACACCCGACCGTGCCTTCGGTTATCGGGCATCGGGTATCGGGCATCGCTTCCTGATGGGCCGCCGCCTCCTCATGCTTGGCCCGCCGGGTGCCGGCAAGGGCACGCAGGCAGAAATGTTGTGCCGCGCCATCGGCATCCCCCATGTCTCCACCGGAGTGATGCTGCGTGATCATGTCGAGCGCGGGACCGACCTCGGAGCTCGCGCCAAGGAGATCATGGATGCGGGCGACCTCGTCCCCGACGACATCGTGATCGCGATGGTCGAGGAACGGCTCTCAGCCGAGGACGCAATCTGTGGATTCCTGTTGGATGGATTTCCCCGCACGAGAGCCCAGGCCGAGGCTCTCGATGATGTGTTGGGCTCGGACAGGGCGCTGGAGGCGGTGATCAACCTCGTTGCACCGGAAGAGGAAGTCGTGCAGCGCATCCTCTCTAGAGGTCGCAGTGACGACACCGAGGAAGCGGTCCGCACTCGCATCGCCGTATACGGCGAGCAGACCGCCCCGCTGATCGCGTTCTACGAGGCCAGGGGACTGCTGACCCAGGTGGATGGTGTCGGCGACATCGAAGCGGTGTTGGCACGGGTCGTGGCGGTGCTGGCTGCGTGATTACGACGAAGAGTCCGGAAGACTTCTCGAGGATGCGCCGCGCCGGCGCGGTGGTAGCCCGCATCCACGAGGTGGTGCGGGAGGCGGCGAAACCCGGAGTCACCCTGCTGGCATTGGATGCTTTGGCCGCCGATGTCATCGCAGAGGGCGGATGCACCCCCAACTTCCTCAACTATCACGGCTTCCCGGGTAACACCTGTTTGTCGGTCGATCGCGAGATCGTCCATGGCATCCCGTCGAAGCGCAAGTTGAAGGAGGGCGACATCCTGTCGGTCGACGCGGGTGCGATCTTCGACGGATGGCATGCCGATGCCGCGATCACCTTTGGGATCGGAGAGATTCGACCCGAGGCCGCCCAGTTGATCGAGGTGACGGAAGAGGCGATGTGGGCCGGCATCGAGGCGACTCGGCCCGGAGCTCGGCTGGGCGATATCGGATATGCGATCTCGCACGTAGCCGAGCCGCATGGATACGGGGTGGTGCGCGAGTACACCGGACACGGCATCGGCCTGCAGATGCACGAGGACCCGCAGGTGCTCAACTACGGCACCCCCCGCAAAGGGATGAAGCTCAAGGCGGGGATGGCCATCTGCATCGAGCCGATGTTCAACTTGGGCACCCACGAGACCAAGGTGCTCGACGACCA